>NZ_JBDNTB010000055.1:0-17841 GCF_047719395.1 Propionibacterium sp. | reverse complement strand
CCCCCCGCCGCCGTGCGGGGGGGGGTCGCAGATTGTAATACCCCCCCGCGCGCGGGGGAACCCCCCGGTTGTGGGTACCACTGCCACCCGCGGGGGCCGCATGGCCCACGGCGGCACGCAGCATGGTGGGGTAGTCGTCGACGCGTCGCACGCCGTAGTGGCTCATTACCTCGGGCAGCGCGGCGGCAGTGGCCTGCCTGTTGGTCAGCACATACGAAACGCCCGACGGGATTCGGACATTGTCCTCGAGGACCCGCCAGTCCCCATTGCCGTCGCGGATGCAGTCGATACCGGCCACATGGATGCGTACGCCATTGGCCGGGGTCTGGCCGGCCACCGCGCGCACGAAATTCTTGGAGGTGGTGATCAGGGCACGGGGTACCACGCCATCGGCGAAGACCTGTCCACCGCCATAGATGTCTTCGAGGAATGCCTCGAGTACTCGCACCCGCTGTTTGAGTCCGATTTCGAGTTGTGCCCATTCATCGACGGCGATGATGCGGGGCACGATGTCGACCGGAAATGGCTCCTCATGACCGCTGAAGTCGAAGGTGACGCCGATGTCGAGATAGCGGGAGGCCAGGTAGCCGGCCCTGCTGCGAACCTCTTCGCTGCCCTGGGCATCGAAACCCCTGGCCAACTCGGAATAGAGATCCCGGACCCCACCCGCGCCGACCATTTCATCGAACGTTCCCTCGCGGACTGGATAGCCGGTCAGCAATGAACTCATAACGGAAATATAGGGGTCTGAGTGCATTGGATGTGGCGGTCTCGTTACAGCCAGAAGAACTGGTCGTGCAGACAGCCGGTGTTCGTTGCAGGTGTCCGGAGACGGAGAAACGCCAGCACGCGACGAACGTGGCGGCGCACTACCGGTATCGGATGTGCTGGACGAGAAGGGTCAGCCTGCGAGCAGGGCCGCCTTCTGCGCCGAGAACTCGGCATCGGTGAGCACGCCGGCGGCATGCAACTCGGCGAGATCCTTGAGCAGCCTCACCCGTTCACCGGCGTCCATCGGTGCGGCAGCGGGTGCGACGGGGGCAGGAGACGCCACGGGGGCGGCCTGAACCGGCTGCACAACTTGATGGACAACGGACGGCTGTGCGGCGGCGGAATTCCACCTCTGCTGCTGGCGACGCTGCACCCGGCCGTGAACAGAGGACGCGACCGCTGCGCGGCCCGCGGTACGGAGCAGGCTCATGACGTGGACTCCAGTTCTGCCAGGGTGCTCTCGAGGTCTTCCGGGAGCACCGGCTCGTCGCTCAGCAGGGTAGCTCCCTCGCTGGCGAATGCGGCGATGATCGGTGTGAAGGTGCGGTTCTCCTTGAGCAGCACCACTGCCTTCTGGCCGATGGCCAGGGGCTCGGTCACCAGTTGCAGATCCGCCTCGTCGAGCAATTCTGACTTGGCACTGATGAAGTCCCCGGCCCCGAGCGAGGTGATCTCGGTGGCATCGAGGAAGCGCAGCCCTTCGGCCGTCTTCTCCACGAAGTCGGCGTCCAGGACGGTGAACAGGCCATCCCTGACGGCCTCGAGGAGTGCCTTCCATCCTTTGGAAATCCCGTTGGCCGGCAGCTGGAGTACGACGGCGTCGACAGGCCCCAGTACGTCCAGGGCCTCTTGTGCGGTGGGATCACTCATCCGGCCAGCGCCTGCTTCTTGATCGCGGCGAATTCCTCTTCGGTGATGACGCCCTTTGCGAGCAGCTCCTGTGCCTGTGCGATCTCCGCGGCAGGACTGGTGCCTGCGGTCTGACGAATGTAATCCTCCACATCGTTCTCCGCCTTGATGGCCGCCTCGCGACGGCGGGTCTCCATGCCGCCACCACGGGCGATGAGGTAGACCAGCGCACCGATCAGGGGGAAGACGATGAGGACAAGGATCCAGATGGCCTTCGCAACACCGCCCACGCTCTTGTCGCGGAACAGGTCGCTGATGATCATGAAGAAGACCATCAGGTAGGCGATGAAGAAGAAAATCTCGATGACGAGCCAGAAGAATTGCAAGAAATCGTTAGCCATGTTCTCTCCACATTTGGGTACAAGCCGAGGTCAGCATGTCAGATCCGGTGGGTGGGGAAGTGCAAATCGGTCATTTGGCCCCGATCCAGGAGGTTCTCCCGGATGTCTTCAGCCCGGGGCTGACTACTTGCAGCGTCGCGATCCATGGTATCGCGACGAAGAAGACGGCGGAGTCGCCGCAGCCGTGCAGCGACAGCACCGGAATGATGATCCCGATATGTTCCTCGTATGGAAATCGATGTCGAGGGGGTGCACCAAGAAGTCTCGACCGGACACCTTCCCAATTGGTCCCAGGTCCAGCGACTGGTGGCCGAGGCGCATGCCCGCACCATCAGTGATGACGATGGTGCAGTGGCTGGCTACATCCCCGTCCTGGCGGAGGCTGACCCGGAGCGTTTCGCGATCTGTGTCGTGTCGAACCAGGGTTTGACAGCCGAGGCGGGGGACACCGCCGATGTCTTCAGCATCCAGTCCATCTCGAAGGCCTTCGTCTATGCGCTCGCCTGCGAGGCGCTGGGCCATCAGCTGGTGCTCGAACGAGTTGGTGTCAACAACACCGGCCTGCCCTTCAACTCCGTGGTCGCCATCGAGCTCAATGCCGGTTCCCCGATGAATCCCATGGTGAATGCCGGGGCAATCGCCACCACCGCACTGCTGTCGGCCGCCGATTCAGCCCAGCGCTGGGAGCTGGTGCGTGAGGGGCTGTCCGCCTTCGCCGGTCGGCGGCTTGAAATCGACGCCCAGGTGTTTGCCTCGGAGACCGCCACGAACCAGCGCAATCAGGCGCTGGCCCAGCTGCTGGCCAGCTATGGCCGGCTCGACGCCGCTCCGGCGGAGGCCGTGGATGTGTACACCCGGCAGTGCTCCTTGCTGGTCAGCGCACACGATCTTGCGGTGATGGGGGCGACCCTGGCCGGCGGTGGCGTCAATCCTGTGACCGGGATGCGCGTGGTGGGCGAGCAGGTGGCACACGACACACTTGCCGTGCTGGCCACCGCGGGCATGTACGAACGCTCGGGGGAGTGGCTGTTCGAGATTGGGCTGCCCGCCAAGTCCGGCGTCTCGGGCGGTATCGTGGCCATCTCGCCCGGCAAGGGAGCGGTCGGTACCTTTTCGCCGCGCCTGGACAGGGCAGGAAACTCCGTGCGGGGGCAGCGGGCTGTCGCCTTCCTGTCCCGAAGCCTCGGGCTGGACATCTTCGCCTCCGCGGCCTGAACCCCGGTGGTGAACGGCATTGTGTTTTGCGCCGTGGGCATATCCTCCGCGATGTGTGCGGCGAGGAGGATCCGTGGCGGAAACAGTGACGCATTTCTGGGCTGGTGAGCCGGTCGTGCAATGGTGACCCCGGGCTCGGAATCGGGTCGTCCCCATGCACAGGATCTGACCGTCGGCCATCCCAGGTTCGGGCCGCTGCGGCCCCGGCTGGTGCTGGCGACCTGCTGCATCTCGTTGTTCATCGTGGGCATGGACAACACCATCATCAATGTGACGCTCCCCTCCATCCAACGCGAGCTGGGAGCCTCCATCAGTCAGCTGCAGTGGGTGGTGGACGCCTATTTGCTGGTGCTGGCGGCGCTGTTGATCTTCTCCGGCTCGCTGGGAGATCGCGTGGGGCGTGCCAAGATCTTTCAGGTCGGGTTGGTGCTCTTCGCGGCGGCCTCACTGTCGTGTGGGCTGGCACCCAATGTCGGGGTTCTCATCGCCTGTCGTGCGCTGCAGGGCGTCGGCGGTTCGATGCTCAACCCGGTGGCCTTGTCGATCATCCGTGAGACCTTCGAGGACCCGAAGCGCAGGGCCCAGGCGATTGGCGTGTGGGGCGGCGTGATCGGCGTCTCGATGGGGATCGGCCCGGTGCTCGGTGGATTCCTGGTGCACTTCGTCACCTGGCGGGCCGTCTTCTTCATCAACGTTCCGGTGGCCATTGCGGCCATCATTCTCACCTACTGCTTCGTGCCGGAATCGCGCGCCGGACGCTCCCGGCGTCCCGATCCGATGGGGCAGGTGCTGGTCTTCCTCACCTTGGGTTCATTGGTCTTCGCAGTCATCGAGGCACCCCGGCTCGGCTGGGACTCGGGCCCCATCATCGGCGGTTTCGTCCTGGCCGCTGCGGCCGGGATCGTGGTGGTCCGCTACGAGTTGCGTCGCACGGATCCCCTGATCGAGATGCGGGTCTTCCGCTCGCCGGCATTCTCGGCAGCGACATCAATTGCCGTGCTGGCCTTCTACGTGCTCGCCGGGTACATGTTCCTGCTGACTCTGTATCTGCAGGACACCAGGGGTTTCGATGCTCTGCACGCCGGCCTGTTCCTGCTGCCCAATGCACTGGCGATGTTCATCTGCGCGCCGCTGTCCGGTCGCCTGGTGGGTAATTTCGGGCCACGGCCCTCCATGCTCATCGGTGGCATGTCCCTGACCCTGTCGGCGCTCATGCTCATCGGGCTGGACACCAGGACCTCGGACCTGGTGATCCTGGGGGCGGGAGCTCTGGTCGGTGTGGGATCGGGTTTCGTGAACGCGGCGATCACCACCACGGCGGTGTCCGGTCTGCCCGCATCCGAGGCGGGGGTGGCTGCCGGAATAGCGTCTGCGAGCCGGCAAGTGGGGTCTGTGCTCGGCGTGGCAGTGGTGGGCATGCTGGCCTCCAACTCCACTCGGATGGTGGGCACCGATCCTGGGGTCTGGCTGACTCTGGTGGCTGCGGGGGCCGCGATCATCATCGTCACGCTCATCACCACCCGGCTGGGACGCGATCACCAGAAGATCCCGACACCAGCGGTTTGAGTCCGTCCGGATGCTTGCCGAGTACGCGATACTGGGCGGGTGACTGACAGGTCGAATATTGAATGCTGGCTGACCGACATGGACGGCGTCCTGATGTGGGAATCGCAGGCGCTGCCCGGAGCCAGCCAACTCATCGAGCAGTGGAAGGAGCGCGGTCAGCGTTTCCTGGTGCTCACCAACAACTCGATGTTCACCCCAAGGGATCTCTCGGCCCGCCTGCACCAGGCGGGCATCGAGGTGCCGGAGGACTGCCTGTGGACCTCCGCGCTGGCGACCGCGCGCTTCCTGCAGACTCAGCGTCCCGGCGGCAAGGCCTATGTCATCGGCGAGTCGGGGCTGACCACCGCTCTGCACGAGGCGGGGTATGTGCTCACCGACGTCGAGCCGGACTATGTCGTGCTGGGCGAGACGCGCTACTACTCCTTCGAGGCGATCACCAGGGCGATCAGATTGGTGCTGGGTGGTGCCAGACTGATCGCAACGAATCCTGACGCCACCGGGCCGAGTGCCGACGGTCCCATTCCGTCCACCGGGGCGATCGGTGCCCTGATGACGAAGGCGACCGGCTTCGAGCCCTACTGGGTGGGTAAGCCCAATCCCATGATGTTCCGGCTGGCGATGTCCAGGGTGGGCGCCCATTCGGAGACCACCGGAATGATCGGCGACCGGATGAACACGGATGTCATCGCAGGTATCGAGGCCGGTGTGCACACAGTGCTGGTGCGTACCGGTATCTCCGACGACGCCGAGATCGCCAAGTATCCCTTCCGTCCCAATGAGATTCTGGACTCCGTGCAGGACCTGCTGGAGTGACCAGCGCCAGGAAACCGATGAGCTGATCAGTCGTGCGGACTGAGAGTTTCCATCGGCAAGGAGAATCGGCTGTGGCCCACAGGGGCCACAGCCGATTCTTCGTTCGGTGTCCGATCGATCCCCTTTCGGCGGGAGTCAGAGCCACCGAAGGTGGAATTCAGACAGATTCTGCATGCCAGATGCGCTTCAGGTAATCGTTCATCGAACGGTCGGAGGAGAAGAAGCCGCAGCGAGCCACATTGAGGATCGACATCTTGGTCCACGACTCCTTGTCCTGGAAGTTCAGGCGCACCTTGTCCTGCGCCTGGCAGTAGGACTGGAAGTCGGCGAGAACCATGAAGCGGTCCTCATTGAGCAGGCTGGACACGATCGGCGCGAAGGTTTCCCGGTCACCGTCGGAGAAGATGCCGGAGCTGATCAGGTCGATCGCGGCACGAAGCTGCGGGTCCGACTCGTAGAACTGACGCGGCCGGTAGCCGGAATCGCGAAGTTCGGCCGCTTCGGGTTCGGTCATGCCGAACAGGAAGAAGTTGTCGTCGCCGACGAGCTCGCGGATCTCCACATTCGCGCCGTCGTCGGTGCCGATGGTGAGGGCGCCGTTGAGTGCGAGCTTCATGTTGCCGGTACCGGAAGCTTCCATGCCTGCCAGCGAGATCTGCTCGGAGAGGTCGGCTGCGGGGATGAGCCGTTCGGCGAGGGTGACGTTGTAGTTCGCCGGGAATCCGATGCTGAGCTTTCCCTCCAGAAGCGGGTCGTTGTTGATGACCTTCGCCACGGAGTTGATCAGGTAGATGATTTCCTTGGCCATCCAGTACCCGGGGGCGGCCTTGGCGCCGAAGATCACGGTGCGCGCCTGGACGTCGTCCAGCGACTTCTTCCCGGAGATCACCTCTTCGTACAGGCTCACGATGTGTAGCAGTTTCAGCATCTGGCGCTTGTACTCGTGCAGGCGCTTGATCATCACATCGATGAGGTGGTCCTCGGGGATGGCGATGCCGTCGCGTGCCCGCAGCAGCTTCGAGACGTTGACCTTCGCCTTGGCCTTGACCTCGCGGAAGGCTCTACGGAAGGCGGGATCCTGCGCATAGGGTTCGAGTTCGTTGAGCCGGGAGAGATCGGTGACCCAGCCGACACCGAGCGTGTCGCTGATCAATTCGGAGAGCCAGGGGTTGGCGAGGCAGATGAATCGGCGGGGTGTGACGCCATTGGTCACATTCGTGAACTTCTCGGGCCACAGCTCGTCAAAGTCGTGCAGCACCTTGTCCGCCAGCAGCTGGGAGTGAAGTTCCGCGACGCCGTTGACCTTGGTCCCTGCCACGGTTGCCAGGAATGCCATCCGCACAGCCGGGTTGGCGTCGTGGGTGACGATGGACATCGCCTGGGCCTTGGCCTCGTCACCGGGAAAGCGCTCGCGGACCTCGGCGAGGAAGTCCTCGTTGATGTGCTTGATGATCTCCAGGTGGCGGGGAAGCAGCCGGCCGAGCAGTTCTGCGGGCCACACCTCGAGGGCCTCGGGGAGCAGCGTGTGACAGGTGTAGGCGAAGCACTGTGTGGTGATCTCCCAGGCCTCGTCCCATTCGAAATTGTTCTCGTCCACCAGGACGCGCATCAGCTCGGGCACCGCGATGACGGGGTGGGTGTCGTTGAGCTGGAAGATCACATGCTCGGGCAGCGTGTGGAGGTCGAAGTCGGGCCCGACCACGCTGTTGATGAAGTCGTGGATCGAGCACGCGACGAAGAAGTACTGCTGCTGCAGGCGCAGCTCACGTCCCTGGGGGGTGGAGTCCTCGGGGTAGAGCACCTTCGTGATGTTCTCGGCGAAGGTCTGGGCGCGTACCGCCTCGGGATAATCACCGGAGTTGAACCGCGCGAGATCGAAGGCGTTCGTGGCCTTTGCGCTCCACAGCCGCAACGTGTTGACGCGGCCGTTGTGGTAGCCGGGGACCATGTAGTTGTAGGGCAACCCGATGACATTCCAGGCCGGAACCCAGTGGGTGCGCTGCACGCCGTTGTCGTCATAGGTCTCTGTGTGGCCACCGAAGTCCACCTGTACAGAGGCCTCGGGATGCGGGAACTCCCACGGGGAGCCCAGCTGCAGCCACGGATCTGGCTGCTCCACCTGGCGGCCATCGACGAAGGTCTGCTTGAAGATTCCGTACTCGTAGCGGATGCCGTAACCGACGCACGGCACACCCATGGTGGCCAGCGAGTCGATGAAGCAGGCGGCCAGCCGTCCGAGACCGCCGTTGCCGAGGCCGGGCTCCACTTCCTGGGCCCGCAGCGTGGGGAGATCCAGACCGCAACCAGCCATGGCCTCCTCCGCGACTTCGCCCAGATCGGTGGCCAGCAGCGCATTGCCCAGCTGGCGGCCGAGCAGGAACTCGGCGGACAGATAACCGACATACTTCGCACCGGATTCGCGGTGCATGCGGGTGGTCTCGAGCCAGCGCGCCATCAGGTATTCCCGCACGGTGCGAGCCAGCGCGAGATACTGGTCATTCACCGACGAGCGGGACAATGCCACGCCCTGGCCGGTGTTCAGTTCCTGGAGGAACAATTTCACGAAGGCATCCACCGAGTGCTGCGGTGATGACACCGGGGCCAGGGCAAGCGGGTGGGTCGGGACGGACATCGGGCCGAAATGGTCGATCTCGGTGTCAGGATTCTCGTCGGCGGGGACGGGCAAGACAACGTCAGCGGTCATGGGCGCAACGCTAACCGAGTTGAGGACGTATTGTGCACCGTCCTCCCAGTGGGCAATCCAGGGGGATGGGAATAACAGGTGATCAGCGCATGTGAAAGGGTCAGCAGCACGAGGGCCGACCCGGTGGCTGGCCCTCGGATGGCAGATGTGTCCACACGGGCAGCGCACGACGGACAGGCGTTCGGCGCCGGCCCCCGTATGACCCCCAGGCATTGTCAGCACAGGATTCACATTCATTCCGTACAGTGCACGAACAGCTGACTGCCAGGCCGGGAGACGAGAATCGCTGTCGATGTTGATGATCGATGAGCCAAGAAAGTGCACCCCGGGTCTGGGCGGCCAGGTGCTTCCACAGGAGCACAAGGGCCGTCTGGGCTGGGTGGATGCCTCGCGCGGTGTGGTCATGCTCATGGTGTTGGTGCTGCATGTCTGCGGATACGAGTACCTGTCAGATGTGAACGGTTACTCAGGACCGGCGTTGCGATTCTGGGACGATGTGAACCAGGTCTTCAGTGCGGCGCGGATGCCTGCACTGTTCATCATCTCCGGTTGGCTGGCGGCCACGTCGATGAGCAAGGGATTCGGATTCGCGAGGAATCGGCGGCGAATACTGACCAATGCGTGGCTGTTGGTGCTGTGGACCGTGATCTATGCCCTGTTGACCGTAGCCGTGGGTGGGCAGAACATGCCCAATTCGGTGATTCC
This sequence comes from Propionibacterium sp., assembly GCF_047719395.1. Classification (NCBI taxonomy): domain Bacteria; kingdom Bacillati; phylum Actinomycetota; class Actinomycetes; order Propionibacteriales; family Propionibacteriaceae; genus Propionibacterium; species Propionibacterium sp. The sequence continues at coordinate 8,817 of NZ_JBDNTB010000055.1, read as the reverse complement.
GTCCACCGTCGTCCTCAACATCGTGCTGCCCAATTCCACGCTGTGGTTTCTGGCCGCACTGGTCTGGTACACAGTCCTGCTCACCGCGCTCCGGCATGTGCCGCCGCTGCTCGTGGTGGCTGGATTGTTCTGCCTCAGCGCATACACGATCACCTTCTGGACCACCGAGACCGGACTGTGGGTCAAGCTTCCCCAGTTCGGGCTCTTCTTCGCGCTGGGCGCCTATGCGAAGGCCTTCTTCGGCTGGGTGGCCGGGCATCCTGCAATCGTGCTGCCGATTTCCCTGGCGGGCACCGTGATGAGCATGTGGTGGCAGTCCTACCAGAGTGAACATCAGGAATGGGGATATTTCTCCTTCCTCGCGATTGCCGTCTTCCTGCCGCTGTTCATCTTCGCGTTGTGCGGATGTCTCTGCGAGCATGCGGCGCGGCTGGCCGCCCCGCTGGAGTCAGTGGGCCGCAACACGGTACTGATGTATCTGCTGCATTTCCCGGTACTTCTGGTGATCGTCAGTATTGCCCCGGTGCACGAGCTGGTGATCCGATTGATGGGCAACGAGCTCATGCGCTGGATCTGGCCACTGGTGCTCACCATGGCGATCGCGATGGCCTCGGTCCTCCTGAAGAAACGAATCGAGGCTTCCCGATGCGGCTGGCTGCTCATGCTCCCGGGATTCCTGGATGATCTGGCGGCCTCGGGTATCGACCGTGGCCGCCAGAGAATTCCCGGTGACATCACCACGGGTCAGCACGAGCCGCTGAGGGCGGGCGGGAGCAGGGGACTGACTTTTCAGCGCGGCTTCCCCTCGGAGTGAAATCCCTTGTTCATGTCCGGTTTGGCATTTCGCCACCCAAGTACTCGGTCCTCGCCGTACGCTCAGTCCTGATGAGGGAGGTTTGACGTGACGGAACTGGAAGATGTGACGCCCGATGCTGACGAGAACCTCAGGGAGTTCATCGATCACCTGGTCGAAGAGGGTTACACCGTCACCGATGGTGAGACTCCCGATCCTCAGCTCATCGACCCCGGCGGACGTGCCGTGGAGACCTGGCAGGACAACTATCCCTATGCCGAGCTGATGGATCGCGACACCTATGAGCGCGAGAAGTACCTGCTCCAGATCGAGATGCTGAAGCTGCAGTACTGGGGTGAGGACACCGGGGTGCGTAACATCATCGTCTTCGAAGGCCGTGACGCAGCTGGCAAGGGCGGCACGATCAAGCGCTTCACCGAGCACCTCAATCCGCGCGGCGCGCGGGTGGTGGCGCTGGCTAAGCCCACCGCAGAGGAGAGGGGTCAGTGGTACTTCCAGCGCTACATCGAGCACTTTCCCACTTCGGGGGAGATCGTGCTGTTCGACCGTTCCTGGTACAACAGGGCCGGCGTCGAAAGGGTGATGCAGTTCTGCTCCCGCGAGCAGTATGCCGTATTCATGCGGCAGGTTCCTGACTTCGAGCGGATGATCGTGGAATCAGGTATCCACCTCACGAAGTTCTGGTTCTCGGTCACCAAGAGGGAGCAGCGCACACGCTTCGCGATTCGCCAGATCGATCCGGTGCGGCGCTGGAAACTTTCGCCGATGGATCTGGAATCCCTGGGTCGCTGGAAGGCCTACACCGAAGCCAAGGAAGCAATGTTCGACGCCTCGGATACAGACCAGGCTCCCTGGATCACGATCCGGAGCAATGACAAGAAGCGTGCCCGGCTCAATGCCATGCGCTACTTCCTCAGCCAGTTCGACTACGAGGGCAAGGACGAAGAGGTCGTGGGAACTCCTGACCCGCTCATCGTGCAGCGGGCCAAGGACACCCTCGATGACTAGTCCTGGCTGGTCCTGGGCGCCTGGTGCTGGTCTGCTGCTCCGGGGCCCATCCCGGGGCGGTTCGCGAGGGGCACTGGACCACTGCCTGCGGTGGGCCGTGCGCCCCATGGTGGGTGCGGTGGGTGCGGCCGCGATTCCCCTGCATGGCCGCGGCCGAGCACGAGGTCCAGCCAGGCTCGCGCGGCCGGGGACAGGTGGGCGGTCTCCCGCCAGACCATCCGGATCGTCCAATCCACCTGTTCGGCCATCGGCACGGCAACCACTCCGGCCACCGGATGGTTCTCCAGTACCAGCTCCGGGAGCAGCGTGACGCCCATGCCAGCGGACACCAGGTCGATGAGGAAGTCAGCCTGGGTGCTGCGGGTGGCGATACGGGGGTGGATGTTCGCCTTGGCAATGGCGTTCTGCACGATCTCGTTCAGCGCGAAATCGGGGGAGAGCAGTAGGAAATTTTCCTCGGCGAGCTCGCCCAGTGACAGCACCGGTCGGTCGGCCAGCGGATCGTCCTCTCGCAGCAGCACCACCAGCGGACGGCTATCGACCAGGTCACTGGTCATGCCCTCCAAATCCGTGGCGATGGTGGCTGCGAGCTCGACCTCGCCGGAGGAGATCGCGGCCAGCAGCCGCTGGGAGCCATGCTCGGTGAGTTCGAGTTCAATACCGGGATAGCGCTCCCGGTAGGTGGCCAGCAGATCGGCGAACAGCGGCCCCGAGCCCACTCGCGGGAGGCCCAGGCGCAGCGAGCCTCGGCGTAGCCCACGTAGATCGTCCAGTTCCTCTTGAAGATTCTGCGCCTCCAGCAGGATGTGCACTGCGCGTTGGTAGACCAGCTGCCCGGCCTGGGTGAGCCGGCTGCGAGGACGATCACCACGCATGAGCAGACTGAAACCCGATTCGCTCTCAAGCGCCTTGACGGCCTTGGAAACTGCGGATTGGCTCACAGAGCACGCCCGGGCCGCCTCGGTGAATCCCCCGCAGCGCACCACCTCCACGAAGAGCCGCATGTCCTTGTATTCCATATTGGAATCAATTCTATCCAAGCGATTTCTGATTGTGCATGGTGATCCGTAACCTCGGGCTGGTGATGGTTGAGCGGGTCAGGCCCGCGATCAGTCCCCGCAGATTCCTGGCCAGCAGCCCTATTGCTCAGTTCGCGCTGCTGCTGATCATCTGGTTCGTGGGGTGCAAGATCTCCGAGGGAACCGGTATCCCTGTGCCCGGTCCCGTTCTCGGTCTGGTCATCACCCTTGTGCTGCTGGCCACCGGTGTGCTCGATCTGTCCTGCATCGATGACGCCGCGGGCTGGCTCATCTCGGAAATGCTGCTGTTCTTCGTCCCCGCAGTGATCGCTCTGGTGGTGCATCCAGAACTGATCGGTCTCCTGGGCATCAAGGTGCTCGCGGTGATCGTCATCAGTACCGTGCTCGTGATGATCGTCACCTCACTGGTGATCGAATACGCCACGAAGATGATCGTCCGCGAGGTTGTCGGCGAGGAAGAGGAAGAGGACTCCCTGACCCAGGCGGAGGACATCTACATCGCGCTCCGCACCCAGTTGCTCGATGCCGGATATGAATACGGCTACGGCTGGAGGAACGGGAAGTGATTCAAGTCCTGTCATTCTGCCTCTGGTCGGTCCTGACCGTTGGCGTCTACGTCATCTGCAAGAAGATCCACAACCGGTGGCCCTACGCGTGGACCATGCCGCTGTTGCTGACCCCTGCTGTGCTCATCGCGCTGGTGCTCGCCTTCGATGTCAAGTACTCCACGGTGCACTCGGGTACTGCCTGGCTGGTCACGCTGCTCGGCCCCACCACTGTCGCCTTCGCTGCGCCGATCTGGCGTCAGCGGGAGCTCATTCGCAGGCTGTGGCTGATCCTGGTGATCGGCGTGGTGGTGGGAAGTCTGACCGCCATGGGGTCGAGTTTCGTGCTGGCCTCGCTGCTGGGCATCAACGGCACGCTGCGGCTGAGTCTGGTGCCTCGCTCGATCAGCACGCCCTTCGCCATGATCATGTCCACCGATATCGGCGGCAATGCAGATCTGACCTCGGCTTTCGTGGTGCTGACCGGCATTCTCGGGGTGATCCTCGGCGAGTCGCTGCTCAACATCCTTCCGCTGCGCACACATATGGCCAAGGGCATGATGCTCGGCGTGGGTGCCCACGGCATGGGCACCGCCAAGGCCCAGGAGGTCGGCGAGACCGAGGGCGCCATCGCAGGCTTGGTCATGGTGCTCACCGGTGTGGTCAATGTGCTCGTCGCCCCACTGGTGGCCATGGTCCTCTCCTGACAGAGGTTGGCTCGGCGCGCCGCCCCAACCGCTTCATGACAAGGTCTTCCACTCTCGGGCCGACCGGCCTGGATCGATCAACCGGGACAATGGCGTGATGGCTCTTGCATTCGTATACTATTGCAGCCGCTGCAACTTTCCTGTAGCTGCAAAATGCACGCCAACGTCGGCGCTCCCAGGCCGTGTGTTGGCGGGGGAGCATTGAGATTGCGTGCCTGAATCCTCGGAGGACTGCATGTCAACGGTCTCTGCCCCACAACAGGCAGCATCATCGGTGGGTGATTCCAAACCGGTCATGAGCCATGGGGACATCCTGCTGGTCATCTATGCGCTGATGGCCGCAATGTTCCTGTCCTCGCTCGACCAGACGATCGTCGGTACCGCGATTCGTACTATCGGCGATGATCTGCACGGGTTGGACAAGCAGGCCTGGGTGACCACTGCCTACCTCATCACCTCGACGATCACGGTGCCGATCTACGGAAAACTGTCCGACATCTTCGGCCGTCGCCCGCTCTTCCTGTTCGGCATCGCGGTCTTCGTGCTGGGCTCGTTGATGTCCTCGTTCTCCACATCGATGCTGATGCTGGCCGGCTTCCGGGGCGTCACCGGGCTCGGCGCCGGAGCGCTCATGTCACTTCCGCTCGCGATCATGGGCGACATCCTCGCTCCCCGGGAGCGCGCCAGATATCAAGCCTATTTCTTCGCCGTCTTCGGTGCTTCGACGGTCGTCGGGCCATTGGTCGGCGGTCTGTTCGCCGGGACGAGCAGAATTTTTGGCATCGCCGGCTGGCGCTGGGTCTTCCTGGTCAATGTGCCGGTCGGTTTGATCGCCATCGGGATGATCGTCGCCTTCCTCCACCTGCCGAAGGTGGGTGACCATGTCAAGACCCGCATCGACTGGTGGGGTGCCGCCTCTGTCATCGTGGCTCTGGTGCCCTTGCTCGTGGTGGCTGAGCAGGGCCGCAGCTGGGGATGGACATCCGGGGTGTCCATCACCTGTTATGTCATCGGTGCACTCGGCGTGGTGAGCTTCCTGCTGGTCGAGCGCCGGTTGGGTGATGACGCCATCGTGCCGCTGAGGCTGTTCGGCTCGCACACCTTCTCGATGGCCACCATCCTCAGCGTGCTGGTCGGTTTCGGCATGTTCGGCGCCATGATGACCATCCCGTTGTTCCTGCAGATCGTGCTCGGCCTCACTCCGACGGAGTCCGGCCTGGCTGTCATCCCGATGGTCTTCGGTCTGGCGATGGCGGCCATGATCTCCGGGCAGATCACCGCACGCACCGGGCACTACCGGATCTTCACCACCACCGGCACCGGCTTCATGGCTGTCGGGTTCGTCATCTTGTCGTTCATGAAGTACGACACCTCGCTGGGGTACATGATGATCGGCATGTTCGTGCTGGGGGCCGGCGTCGGGCAACTCATGCAGACGCTCATCCTGGCCAGCCAAACGGCTGTGGGCCCGAGGGACATGGGTGTCGCGTCGAGTTGTTCGACCTTCTTCCGCCAGATCGGCGGCACGCTGGGAACAGCCATCATGCTGTCCGTGCTGTTCGCGGTACTGCCGTCCAACATGATCAACAGCATGACCAATCAGCAGACGCTGCACTCTGCACTGGATGATGCGCTGAATCCCGCTGTCGCCACCGCACCGGCGAATCAGGCGATCATGAAGCAGATGTGGACGCCGATCGTCCAGCCCGTGCAGGCCAATGTGCAGACCCAGCTGGATCAGGCCACCACAAGGGCCAAGGACGCAGCCGACCAGGCTGTCACCCAGAAGGTGACTGATGCCGTCAACGGCCAGGTGGCTGCCGGTCACCTGCCCGCAGCCGCGGCTCCTACGGCGATCGAGCAGCAGGTCGCCGGTGCACGGCCCGCGGCCGAGGAGCAGGCGCTCACCTCCGCGAGCGCTCAGGCTCATGCCTCGGTCATGGATGGCAGACTGCAGGTCAACTGGTCCGACAATTCCCAGCGTCAATTCTGGGTGGACCAGATCACCCCGCAGCTGGCCCAGCAGATCGATCAGAACAAGAGCAAGCTGACGAACTCGTCGAGTTCGACGACCAGCGACACCTCCTTCCTCAATGGGGCGGCCAAGCCGCTGACCAAGCCCTTCATGGTCGGTTTCACCGAGTCATCGGTGACCATCTACTGGATTGGTTTCGCCGTGATCATGCTCGCCTTCGTGTTGAGCTGGTTCTTCAAGGTGCCCCCGCTGCGCAATTCCTCAGCCCTCCAGGAGCAGGCCGATGAGGTGGCCGGTGATTTCTCCACGGAGGTGAAGCAGGCTGAGCTCGGCACCATCGACTCCGGGGAGTCCGGGTCGACAGCCGACGTCACCGTGGCCTCCGATCAGTATCACCCGGCGCGAGCCCGGCAGATCCCGGATAATTCCGGAAACAGGGATTGACGGTCGAATGGGTAGGCATGAGTCGCGTGGTGGCCATGACGGCAGTCTGCGTGAGCGCAAGAAGCAGCAGACGCGCAGGGCCATCCATGAGGCAGCCCTGAACCTTGTCGAGGAGGCGGGGTTGGACGCGACGACCATCGAGCAGATCTGCGCGATGGCCGACGTGTCCCCCCGCACCTTTTTCAACTACTATCCGACCAAGTCGGCGGCGGTGCTCGGTCTGACGGACACCCCCATCACCGATCAGGCGGCAGCCCGCTTCCGGGCCGCTGAGGGTGGCCTGGTAGCTGCGCTGTGCGAGGTCATCATGGACGGGATGGAGAACAACTCGGACACTCTGCGTGTCAAGCATCTCGCGATCAGGCGCCCAGAGCTGGTGCCGGAGTTCACCCAGTGGGTCGGCCAGGTGCGCGAGCAGTTCTTCCAACTGGCTCAGGAGCGCGCCGCCTCGCGAGAGGAGGCCGTTGCCGCGGCGACCCTCGTGATGGCCGGCATGGGGCTGGCGATGCAGGACAGACACCACAACGAAACCCTCCTGGCAGATGCCCTGGACAGGGCGATCGACCGGCTGGTGGCCTCCCGGCAATTGCAAATGACGCCACGGCAAGCTGGTTGACCCCTACCTGGGTTGACCGTCCGGGACACAGCTGAATTGCCGTCGGGAAGCCGGCATGAGGGGAAAATCAGGGCGTTCACCCTGCGTTCACCTAGAACCCTTACCATCTTTTTGGCTTAAACCTAGGAAGGGTTCTCGTGGTCAGTCTGCTTCTTGTGCTGGTGATCGTCACAGCACTTGCCTTTGATTTCACCAATGGTTTCCATGACACCGCCAATGCCATGGCCACCTCCATAGCCACCGGCGCGCTCAAGCCCAGAGTGGCAGTGAGCATCAGTGCTCTTGCCAATCTGGTGGGCGCATTCCTGTCCACCGCTGTCGCGGGCACCATCTCCAGCGGCCTCATCGTCGGCGAGGGTCATGGCTTCACGATTCACCCCGTCTGGATCTTCGCCGGGCTGTGCGGTGCGATCCTGTGGAATCTCATCACCTGGCTGCTCGGCCTGCCGTCCAGCTCCTCACACGCCATGTTCGGCGGGCTCATCGGCGCAGTGATCATCGGCGCCGGCGCCGAGCACATCAACTTCGGTACCGTGATCGGCAAGGTGCTCATCCCCGCCTTCCTGTCGCCCTTCGTGGCAGGCATCGCCGCACTGGTGTGCACCTACTTGATCTACCGGCTCACCCAGTCCTTCAAGGAGGACGAGGTGGTCTCGGCGTACAAGCACGGCCAGACCATCACTGCCACGCTCGTCTCGCTTGCGCATGGCACCGGCGATGCGCAGAAGACCATGGGTGTCATCACCTTGGCCCTCATCGCCAACGGCCTGGTTCCCGCCGGTTCCACCCCACCCATCTGGGTGATCCTGTGCTCCGGCACCGCGATTGCACTGGGCACCTTCACCGGCGGCTGGCGCATCATCCGCACCGTCGGCAAGGGCATCACCGATGTGCAGACACCGCAGGGATTCGCTGCGGAGGCCTCCTCGGCCGTCACCCTGCTGGCTTCCTCGCACCTGGGCTTCGCGCTGTCCACCACGCAGGTCTGCACCGGTGGCGTCATCGGTTCCGGTATCGGCCGCAAGCTCGCCGAGGTGCAGTGGACCACGGTCGGCAAGATGGCTGTCGCCTGGCTGGTCACGCTGCCGTCCGCGGCGATCGTCGGTGGCCTGGCCTCCTGGACCGCGGGCCGCGGCCCGATCGGTGAGGCGATCGTTTTCGTCTGCCTGATCGCCGCTGCCTTCGCCATCGTCGTTCGCTCGCGTCGCAATCCTGTGGACGCCACCAATGTCAACGATGTCGAGCCTGTCGGCGAGAAGATCCCGGCAATGGCTGCGGCCTGAGCCCGGCGAGAGCAAGGAACAACAATCATGACCATCAATTGGATGAACTTCCTCATCGTCTTCGTCGTCTCCGTGGGCGGCGCACTCGTGCTGACCATGGCCTTCACCATGGGCACCCGCTATCTGCTGGCCCGGCAGACGAGCACGGGCAGCACCAGGGTCGTCCAGACCGTCGGTGTCGTACTGTTCTGGGGCGTGGCGATTCTCGTCGGCATCTTCGGGTTGTGGCTCATCATGTCGACGACCTCGATCTTCGCCCATCACTGAGCCCCGATTCACCGGCTCTGCTGTCAGACGCCCGGGCCGGCAATTGTGCGGCCCGGCGGCGGGGGGTTGAGGGGGCGGTGGTACGCCCCCGCGGCGGCCACGCTGGGCAGAGGCTTCC
>NZ_JBDNTB010000054.1:0-18322 GCF_047719395.1 Propionibacterium sp. | reverse complement strand
CCCCCCCCCCCCCCCCCCCCCCCCCCCCCCCCCCCCCCCCCCCCCCCCGCCCCCGCCCCCCCCCCCCCCCCCCCCCCCCCCCCCCCCCCGACCAGTCCTCGAGAGGCCATCCCGTCGAGGTCCTCAGCATCGACGACGGCGACGCGGCGACCGGTACGCCGGGCTTCGTCGACATCGTCACGTCAACTGATTCCCGGACACCCCAGGATTCGTGACTGTTTTCCCTTCCACCGGCCACCACCGCATGTCCACGGGAAGTGGTTTCCCGATATGTCCGTGTCGATTCGCGGGACCGCCTGGATCCGGTGCGGAAACCCACAACCTCATGTCGGGATTTCGACCACACCGGTCACGATTTCCACGGAAATTCCCGTTGATCCTCGGTATTGCCATGCCTCGGCGCGGTGCAGCCCAACCAAGGGCACCCATGAATGTGATCGAATTTGATCCCGCCATCCCCTCCGGGAATTGTCGCGAGCGCAACGGAATTCCTTCCGGTCTCCGTGACGAATGCAATTCAGGTGAGATCGGGGAACTGAGGGAAGCCTTTCCTGAATTCCCGAGATGAGGTCAGGCTTTCCTTGCTGGAAATGCATCGGACAACGAGAGATCCTTGGCCACATGCGAGGTCTGCGGTTCATGAGGAATTATCCGATGGTTTTACTCACCCTTGTGCTCGGATTGTGCGCGATGTCGCTCTCGCTCGCCGGGTGGACGATTCCGGCGCGCGGGCTGCTCGTCTGCAACGCAGGCGTGGTGGTGGGTTGGAAGATCTGGTCGATGATCCGTGAGCTGCGCCATGGCCACCTGGGTCTGGACCTGCTCGCTGCGGTGGCGATCGTCGCCACCCTTCTCGTCTCGGAGTTCTGGGCCGCCTGGATCATCGCCCTCATGATCACCAGCGGCGCAGCGCTCGAGGACTATGCGAACTCCCGTGCCAGGCGCGACCTCGGCGCCCTGCTCGACAGGGCTCCGCGGGTGGCGCACCGGGTCGGAGCCGGAGGCACGCCCGAGGACATCCCAGCCGCCGACGTGGTGGTCGGCGATCTCATCGTCGTGCGTCCCGGGGAGGTAGTGCCGGTGGACGGCACCGTGGTGGATGCCGCTGCCAGTTTCGACGAGTCCTCGACCAGCGGGGAACCCCTGCCCGTGGAGCGGGAGGTGGGCGATGTCGTCCTGTCCGGCGCCGTCGTCGAACAGAGGGCATGCCGGATCCGCGCCGTGGCGCGTGCGGCAGACAGCCAGTACCAGCAGATCGTCGACCTGGTGGCAGGTGCGGCCGAGAGCCGTTCCCCCATGGTCCGGCTCGCCGATCGCTATGCCGTGCCCTTCACCATCGTGGCGCTGCTCATTGCCGGGCTCGGGTGGTGGCTGTCGGGTGATCCGGTCCGCTTCGCCGAGGTCCTCGTGGTGGCCACGCCGTGCCCCCTGCTCATTGCAGCACCGGTGGCCTTCCTGGCCGGAATGAGCAGAGCTGCGAGCAGCGGCGTGGTCATGCGTTCAGGAACCGCCCTGGAGAAACTCGCCCGCGTGCGCACCATGGCGTTCGACAAGACGGGCACGCTCACCTACGGACATCCCACCGTGGTGGGTGTCGAGCCCGAGCCCGGGACCACGCCGGAACAACTCCTGTCTTCGGCCGCGGCTCTCGAAGCCGCATCCGGCCATGTGCTCGCCGGGGCTGTCGTGTCCGCCGCCCGGGACCGGGGGCTGCCGGAGCTTTCCGCCGACCGTGTCGAGGAGACCACAGGAGCGGGTGTCCAGGGAGAGGTCCAGGGCCATCTGGTCGTCGTCGGCCGCGCCGACCACGTGGAGACCGTCACAGGCCACCGTGTCCCCCAGCATCCGCTCGCCCAGGGCCAGATCGCCATCCACGTCGGTGACGACGAGGCGTATCTGGGCCGGATCCTGCTCAGCGACGAGCTTCGGGGCAACGTGCCCGCAACCCTGGATGTGCTGACCGGGCTGGGAATCCGCAATGTCGTCATGCTCACCGGGGACGGGCCGGTCACCGCCCATCACATCGCCGAGCAGGCCGGGATCACCCAGGTCAAGGCCGGGCTGATGCCCGCCGGAAAGGTGGAGGCGGTCACCTCGATGCCCGACCGTCCGGTCGCGATGGTCGGCGACGGCATCAACGACGCACCCGTCCTGGCGGCGGCAGACGTCGGCGTCGCCATGGGCGCGAAAGGCGCCACTGCGGCCAGCGAGTCCGCCGAAGTTGTCATCCTGGTCGACGACATCAGCCGGGTCGCAACGGGCCTCACCATCGCGCGACGCACCGTGCACGTCGCTCTCACAGCCGTCTGGCTAGGCATGGGGTTGAGCCTTGGGCTCATGATCTTCGCGGTGTGGGGATGGCTGCCGGCCCTGGCCGGGGCGCTCCTCCAGGAGGTGGTGGACCTGGTGTCCATCCTCACCGCCCTGCGTGCCGTGCGGCCCGGACGCCAGGAGGCCGTCCTGGAGAATCTCCACATCCCGGACGCCCAGGCTGGCGCCTCAGCCGCCGACCAGTCCCAGCGCGGCGAAGACCTCGTCACGCACCTGGGCGTAACTCAGTTCCGGGTGGAACAGTAGCCACTCCAGACCGGCAGTCAGGGTGGCGCCGATGACCGCCGCCGCAGCGATCCGGTCGACGGGCGTCACGGTGCCTTCCCGGTCGGGGGCAAGCGGGCCCATCATGGCGTCGCGCCAGGTGGACACCGATTCGCGCCAGGAACGCTCGGTGCGGAACACCTCCGAGACGAGCACGCGCGCCGCATCGGGGTGCCCGTGCACCTCGAGCAGCAGGGTCGAGACGACGGCCTCGGTGCGGGCATCCCCTTCCAGCCCTTCGGCGACCACCCGGATCGCCTCGGCAACCCGGGTGGTCTGTTCGTCCATGAGGGCTTCGACCAGTCCAGCCTTGGAGCCGAAGTTGTAGTACACGCTGCCCTTGGCGATGCCGGCCGACGTCGCGATGTCGTCCACCGAGGTGGTGGAGACACCACGGGTGGCGAACAGGTGTGTCGCAGCGGCGAGGATGGCGTCCCGGGTCGACGAGCGGCGGACGCCCGTCCCTTTCGACGAGGTCATGGTCGAAGGCTAGATGGACAGGGCCGGGTGCAGGCGCGAAAGGTTCCACATGCGCTTGCGGCTGGCGAGGATGGAGGACAGGGTCAGGGAGATCGCGAAGATTCCGACCAGGACCAGAACAGCTGTCCAGAATCTCGGTCCGATGCCACCGGTGATCGCCTCTCGCAGGCCGTTGACGACGTAGGTCATCGGCATCCATCGGCTCACCGCCTGGAAGAACCCCGGTTCTGTCTGGATCGGATAGGTGCCCCCTGCCGAAGCCAGCTGGAGCATCAGCACCGAGATGATGATGACCTTTCCGACTGCCGTGCCGAAGGCGATCTGCAGCATCTGCTGGAGGGCGAAGAATGCGGCGGCGACCAGGAAGGTGAACAGGATCGTTGCGATCCAGTTGTTGGCGTCCAGCCCGATCCCGAAGTGCATCACCGACAACATGATGAGCACCTGGCCGATGGCGAGGGTCAACGCGGAGTTCAGGGATCCCCAGGCCATCCGGAAACCGCTCACCGAGGTCATCAGGGCCCGCGACTGCAGCGGACGCAGCAACAGCCAGGTGATCAGGGCACCGACCCACAGGCCGAGGCCGATGAAGAAGGGTGCGAAGAACTCACCCCAGGACGCCGCCTTGTGCAGATAGCTGGTGGCCAGCTGCACCGGGGAACTGATCGCGGTGGAACGTGCCTGTTCCGTCCTGGCGTTGTCGTCGGGGATCTGTGAGCTGCCATCCTTGAGCTTCTGGCCGAGAGTGCCGCTGCCGGACTTGGCCTGGTCGAGACCATTGGTGAGCGAGGGTGCCTTGCCCGCCAGCGTCGCGGTGCCGGTCCTGAGCGTCTGCATGGAGCTGGAGATCTGCTGGGCGCCGTCGTCGAGCTGGCGGATGCCACTGACCAGTGTCGGCACCTGGCCGTTCAACTGGTCGGTACCCGCGGCCACCTGCTTTCCACCGGTGGCCAACTGGTCGACGCCGCTGCCCAGCGACGACGCTCCGGTGTTCAGTTGCTGGGCGCCGTCGTTGAGGGTTGTCGTCCCGTCGGACAGCTGCTGGGTCCCGGCCTGGATCGCCGTGGCACCGGAGACCAGCCCCTGGGTGGGGTCGGTGGCGGTGAAGGCGCCGGAGAGCTGCTGGGCGCCGGAATTCAACTGGTCGATCTGGGTCTTGCCATTCACCACCTGCTGGGCGCCGGAAGTGAGCTGGGTTGAACCGTCGCCGAGCTTCTTGGCCGAGTCGCCGAGGGTGCCCGAACCCGAGGAGAGCTTCTGCTGCGCCCCGGACAAGGTGGCCAGGCCTTGCGCCAGTTCCCCGGATGAGCCTGTCGCAGAATTCAGCTGATTCGCGCCGTCAGCCAACTTTTTCGCACCGGCGGAGGCGTCGGCCACACCACTGCCCAGCCTGCCGGCACCGGTGTTCACCTCGCCGGCTCCGGCGCTGAGCTGATTCGCCCCGCTGTTGACGGTGGAGGCGGCGCTGTCGTCGGAATAGATGCCGTTCTGCACGGCGCTTGCGCCGGCGGCGAGGTGCTGTGCATCTGTCTGGGCGCCGGGACCGGTGCTGTCCATGACGGCCTGCAGGACAGCCTCTGCCTTCTGGGTGTCACCGGCGGCGATCAGACCCTTTGCAGTGGTCGCGGCATCATTGATCGAGCTCAGCTGCCCGGCGAGCCCGCCGGTTCCTGCGGCGACCTGGCTGGCTCCCTGGTAGAGATCTGACTCCTTGCCCGTCCTGGCTGCGAGATCGTTCGCACCGGCAGCCAGTGACGAGGCGCCGGAGGCGACGTCTGATGCCCCCGTGGACGCGGTGGAAAGCCCGTCAGACAGAGACGTCGCTCCGTCGGAGAGAGCCTTGGTTGCTGATTGGGCAGATCCCATCCAGGTCTGTGCTCCCGACTGCCACTTGGCGGCACCCGAGGAGTAGTCGCCGGCGCCCTGCGCGAACTGAGTCGCGCCGGTGGAGTAGTCGGTCGCTCCGTTGGCGAAGGTGGTGACTCCGCCGGCCAGTGTGGAGAACTGCGAATCGAGATTCTGTGTGCCGGCTGCAATCTGCTGTGCACCCGTGGAGGCCTTCTTGACGCCGTTCACGTACTGCTGTTGGGAACCGTTGAGCTGCGAGGCACCCGAGGCGGCCTGCTGGGTGCCGGCCGCCAGGGACGACACGCCGTTGACCAGTGCCGGGGTCCGAGCCTGCAACTGGCCCAGACCATCGGCCAGCTGCTGGGCGCCATTGTTCAGGGCCGACGCGCCGGCGGGCAGCGCGGACACCTGGTTCGCCGCGCTTGCCGTTCCGGCGGCCAGCTGGCCAGCTCCCTGAGCCAGCGCTGTGGCACCCTGGTCCAGCTGCGTGGCGCCGACACTGAGCTGCTGTGAGCCGTCCTCGGCGGTCTTCAGCCCGTCTTCCAGGACGAAGGCGCCGTCCGACGCATCCGAGAACCCGCTGCGAGCGCTGCTCAGACCGACGACCAGGGTCTTGGTTGCCTGCTGACTGATCTGCTGGGAGATCACGTCGCGGATCTGGACCATGGCGTTGGAGCCCAGCTCGGTGGCGAGGAAGGAGTTGGAGTCGTTGTACTTCACCTGGAGCTCGGCCGCAGTGGGGTTGCCCGCGCCCAGCGAGGCGACGTCGTCGGAAAAGGTGGACGGAATTGTCACCGAGAAGTAGTACTTTCCGGTCTTCACGCCGTCATTGGCCGTCTGGGCGTCCACCTGTCTCCAGCCCAGCGGCCTCTGGTCGATGAGCTTGTCGACAACCTGGTTACCAGCGGCCAGCGTCTGGCCGTTGCTCGACACGGGAACGTCCTCGTTGACAAGTGCCACCGGCAGATCACTCAGACGCTCGGTCGGGTTCCAGAAGGCCCAGACGTACATCGCGCCGTAGAGCAGCGGGATGAGCAGGAGCACGGCGATTGCTCCCCGGGTGATGGGTTTGCGGAAGAACCTCTTGAGTTCGGTTCCGTGTGATGTCCAGGCGAACATTCAGGACTCCTTCGCCGCGTCGGTCATGGTCAGGTCAAGGTGTGCGGGTGGTGCAGACCAGGCGATCCGCTCCAATCCCTGGGTGCCTGTCGTCGAGGCCACGACGGTGATCCCGGTGGCAGCGATGGCGTCGAGACGCGACCACAGCAGGTCGCGTTCCCCGATGTCGTGGAGCTGGTCTATCGAGTCGACGGCGATGAGTTCGGGGTTGCTGGCGAGTGCCAGGGCGATGCGCAGCAGAAGATTGGATGACTCGCTGAGTTTGTAGACGCGGGTTCGCCCGGTCGGGATCGGCACGTCACCGAATGCCAATTCGCACAGCTGCTGGATCTGCTCGTCGGAGGGAATGCGCACGATGTGGTACCAGGGAGCCAGCCAGGCGAGCCTCTCCCTGACCGTGGCGCGCACGGTGACGACATCGTCCAGGTCGTCGAGGCCGCCCACGCCCATCACCGAACTGTGGTGCTGCACCCACCGTGCGTCGCCGGGCAGCCAACGGTCCAGCACCCGCAGCTGGGAGGGCTCGGACGGCTTCATCCTGCCGGTGAAGGTGAGCATCAGCGTCGACTTGCCACTGTCGGGAGGGCCGCTGACGATTCCGAGCCGGCCCAGTTCCAGGCTCCAGTCGAGTGGGCCGTAGACCATTCCTCGCTTGCTCCGAAGCTGGAGATCCCTCGTCTCGATAGCGAACTGCGTCATCACGTGCTCCCGTTCTCGTACAAACGACGATTACCATACTGACCGGTCAGACCAAAACGTGAATCCCATCACAGTTCGGACAAGGGGACATGGTGCGGGACGCGGATCCGTGGGGCGAGGAGTGCTCCGGTACCGCATGGAAGCTGGCAGTCATTGGTCCCGCCGGGGGACACGCAGGTAGGTTTGACGATGTGTCTGAAACCATTTCTTCCGTGGCCCGGGCCGACGGGCGAGCGCTCGACCAGATGCGCCCCGTCACCATCACCCGCCACTGGCTGGACCACGCCGAGGGCTCCTGCCTCATCGAGTTCGGGCGCACCCGCGTGCTCGTCGCAGCCTCTGTCACCGAGGGGGTACCGCGCTGGCGGCGCGGATCCGGGCTCGGCTGGGTGACCAGCGAGTACGAGATGCTTCCCCGAGCCACCAACACCCGCAATGACCGCGAATCGCGCAAGGGCAGGGTGGGCGGCCGCACCCACGAGATCAGCCGGCTGATCGGTCGCAGCCTGCGTGCGGTCATCGATTACAAGGCGCTCGGCGAGAACACAATCGTCATGGACTGCGATGTGCTCCAGGCCGACGGCGGAACCCGCACCGCATCCATCACCGGCGCCTACGTGGCCCTGCACGACGCGGTGGACTGGCTGCGTGACCGCAATGCCCTTGTCGCGGAGCCGCTGACCGGCTCGGTCTCCGCGATCTCAGTGGGCATCGTGCACGGCATTCCGATGCTCGACCTGGCCTACGACGAGGACTCCCACGCCGACGTGGACATGAACATCGTGTGCACAGGCAGCGGCGACTTCGTCGAGGTGCAGGGCACTGCCGAGGGTGCACCCTTCAACCGGCCCCTGCTCGGTTCACTGCTCGACCTCGGCGAGGCGGGCTGTCGTACGCTGGTCGAGGTGCAGCAAAGGGCCCTCGATGCCCCCGACGGAAAGGCGCAGTCATGACCGCTCGCGTCCTGCTGACAACCGGCAACGGCAAGAAGCTCACCGAGCTCCGTCGCATCATCGAGGAATACGAGATGGATGTCGACGTCATCTCGCTGAAGGACATCGAGACCTATCCCGAGCCCGACGAGACGGAATGGACATTCGCCGGCAACGCACTCATCAAGGCGCGGCAGGGCATGATCCACAGCGGACTTCCCTCCCTGGCCGACGATTCCGGGATCTGCGTGGACGCGCTGGGCCACATGCCCGGCGTGCGCAGTTCCCGATGGAACGGCCCGGAGGAGGAGGACATCGCCAACCTGGAACTCGTGCTGCGCCAGGTGGAGGACGTTCCCCGTGGCCGCCGCCAGGCCCAGTTCGTGTCGGTGATGGCGCTGGTCATGCCGAACGGCAAGGAATTCACCACCCGCGGTGTCATGACCGGTCATCTCACGACTCGTCCGAAGGGCTCCCACGGCTTCGGCTACGACCCGATCTTCGTGCCCGACGACCAGGTGCCCGATGCCGAGGGCAGGCTGCGCACCACCGCCGAGATGACGGCCGACGAGAAGGACGCGATCAGTCATCGCGGTCGTTCGGTGCGCGCGATGCTGCCGATCCTGGCTCGTCAGCTCGGGCTGCCGGTGCCTGAAGGGCTTCCTGAGGAAGCGGAGGAACTGGACCTGCCGGGCGCCGATCACGACGGCCCTGAGACGTCCCTGCCGCCCAGCGAGTGGACCGCGTCGATTCCGATCATTCCGCGCAAGCGGCCAGCCACCGATCCGGCCCGGCCCCAGGCGAATCGGGCCGAGCCTTCCAGCGGTGTGACTCCCCTGGAGCCCTGAGTCATGAAGCAGTACCTCGACCTGCTGTCCAAGGTGATGGACGAGGGCGTCGACAGGTCGGACCGTACCGGCACCGGAACTCGCAGCATCTTCGGTTACCAGATGCGCTTCCGCCTGGCGGACGGTTTTCCGCTGCTCACGACGAAGAAAGTGTTCACTCGCGGCGTCTTCGGCGAGCTGCTGTGGTTCCTGCGCGGCGACACCAACATCGGCTGGTTGCATGAGAACCACATTCACATCTGGGACGAATGGGCCGACGAGAACGGCGACCTCGGCCCGATCTATGGGCACCAGTGGCGCAGCTGGCCCGACTATCACGGCGGCCACATCGACCAGCTCGCCCGGGTGATCGAGCAGATCAGGCAGCACCCGGATTCCCGGCGGCTGGTGGTGTCGGCCTGGAATGTCGCCGAGGTGGGGGACACGGCCCTGCCGCCGTGCCACATGCTCTTCCAGTTCTACGTGACCCCGGGCGCAGGTGGCGAGCCGGGCAGGCTGAGCTGCGGGCTCTACCAGCGCAGCGCCGACCTGTTCCTGGGTGTGCCCTTCAACATCGCCAGCTATGCCCTGCTCACCCACATGGTCGCCCAGGTCTGCGGCCTGGGGGTCGGCGACTTCGTGCACACCCTGGGCGATGCGCACATCTATCGCAACCACTTCGACCAGGTGCGTGAACAGCTGTCCCGCACGCCGAAGGCCCTGCCCACGCTGCGGCTCAACCCCGATGTGCATGAGATCGACGGTTTCGAGCTCGAGGACATTATCCTGGAGGGCTATGACCCCTGGCCGGCCATCAAGGCGCCGGTCGCGGTCTGAGCTGTTGGCGAACAGGAGCGCAGAGATGGCAGCACAGCTGATCGCCATTGCAGTGGTGGCCGCCAATGGTGTCATCGGCGACGGACGGGACCAGCCCTTCAAGTTCACAGAGGACTGGGCGCGCTTCAAGAGAACGACCATGGGGCATCCGATGGTGATGGGACGCACCACCCATGACGCCATGGGGCTGCTCCCCGGACGCACCAGCATCGTCGTGAGTCATGACCCTCACACGGTGAAATGGCCCGATGCGATGCCTGAAGGCTCGCGCGGGATTGCCGTCAGCTCGGTGGAGAGCGCTCTGGCGCGAGCCCTGGAGCTCGATGACCTGGTCTTCGTGATCGGCGGTGGCCAGATCTACAAGGCCTGCTGGCCGTGGCTCACCGGGCTGGACATCACCGAGGTGCACTCCGAGGCTGCGGGGGAGGTGATGTTCCCCGTGATCGGCGACGACGAATGGCGTGAGGCCTCCCGGGAACCGAAGGGCGAATTCGACTTCGTCAGCTACCACCGCATCGGGCAGGCCAGGCCACTGCCCGGCCGTTGAGCCCGATGCGTGGCAGCGCCGGCGTCCTGCATCTGGATCTGGATGCCTTCTTCGCCTCCGTCGAGCAACGTGACAAGCCCTCTCTGCGTGGTAAACCGGTGATCGTCGGTGGGCTGGGCGGGCGAGGAGTGGTGGCCACCGCCAGCTACGAGGCGCGCACCCTCGGGGTGCACTCGGCCATGAGCACGGCCCAAGCCCGTCATCTCGCGCCACACGCTGCCTATCTGACGCCGCGCTTCGAGGCATATCGCCAGTCCAGCGGCATCGTCATGGCGCTGCTGGGCGAGTTCAGCCCGCTGGTGGAACCGCTGAGCATCGATGAGGCTTTCGTGGACCTGGATGCCGGCGGCCACGACACCGCACCCGATGCCCTGGCCCGGCTGGTCGGGGAACTGCGCGAAGAGATCGCCCTTCGCACCGAGGGCCTGCACGCTTCGGTGGGCGTGGGCTCGAGCAAGCTCATCGCCAAACTGGCCTCCGAGGCCGCCAAACCTGACGGTTCGCGCATCATCGCACCCGGCGAAGAACTCGATTTCCTGGCTCCCCTGAGCGTGCGGGCAGTGCCGGGCATCGGCCCGGCCACCACCGACAAGCTCAACCGGTTGGGCATCCGCACCGTCGCCGACCTGCGCCGGGCCCGCGAGCACGAGCTGGTCCATGAGCTGGGGCATTCGGTGGGCGAGGGGCTGCACGACATGGCGTTCGGTCAGGATGATCGGCCCGTCGGGCCGCGCGGTGAGGCGAAGTCCATCTCGGTGGAGGACACCTTCGCCGAAGACCTCACCGAGGCCTCGCAGGTGGCCGGGGTCGTGCAGCGCGATGCGGCACTGGTCTCATCGCGGCTTGTCAGCGCGGGATTGTTCGCCCGCACCGTCACGCTCAAGGTGCGGATGGCCGACTTCACGACGCTATCGCGGTCACGCACTCTCCTGGGTGCCACCGACAACCCCGAGCGGATTGCGGCAGTCGCCAATTCTCTGGTGACAGGCATCAACCTCCGTGAGGGCATCCGGCTGGTCGGGGTGGGTGTTGCCAACTTCGTGCAGGCTGCCCAGGAGGAGCTGTTCGTCGCCGAAGAACCCCAGGATGCTGAGGCCGGCGTGCGCGAGGTGCGCAACGAGGCACCGGTACCACGGCACCAGATTCTCGGCTATCCGGCCGGAATCGACGTGCACCACGAGCAGTGGGGGCGCGGCTGGGTTTGGGGCTCCGGACATGGCGTGGTGACCGTCCGCTTCGAGAGCCGGGACAGCGGTGTCGGCCCGGTGCGTTCTCTGCCGATGGATGATGAGCAGCTGAGCCGAGCCGAGATCCTGCCGATGACCTGGGCCAGCAAGGACATGAGGGACGCCCCCGCGAAAGGCCCCGGTTGGCGCCGCCGCTCCGGAGGAATCCCTCGCGAGGACGGGGCCGACTAGCACTGGGCCGAGAGCTCGTCACAGACCACATCGACCAGGGAATCGCGGTTCTCCAGCGTGACCGCATGCACCATCACACCAGGGTGGCCGGATATCGCATCCATCCACGGGTGGCCGCGCTCTTTCAGCACCCCCAGCACCGGGATGTCCTGATCGAGGCAGTCGAGCACTGCGTGCTGGAACAACAAGGCCTCACGTTCCATGCTGCCCAGTTCATCCATCAGGATGACCTCGGCCCACGGAAGACTCGCGGCCAGGCACGCAGGACCGCATTCGTCGAAGGCGGCCGTATCGGGCACGGGAGGCTCACCCGGCTGGCCGAACCGGGCCACGACATTGGCTTCCACAAGAGGCGGCGGTTCGACCCACGCCGGCACCAGGAACAGCGAACGGTGCGGCACGCCCCGTTCGACTCCGAATGTGGTGAGAAAACCGCCGGCCTTCACACCGAGCCGGGACACCACCCGGCTCACTGCGGTGCTTTTCCCAATCCCGATCTCCCCGGTGAGAAAGACATTCATCGCCGCCCGCCCTCGATGACGAAGACGCCCATGGAGCGCTGCTTGGGCAGATAGCAGGTGAACGGCGGCTCGTCGATGTCCACCAGGCGTGCAAGCAGGTTGGCCCTGCGCTGCGCAGTGCCGTCACCGGGGTGGTATTCGGCGATGTAGCGCGCCGCATCGCGGCGGTCGATGCATGGCTGGCCGAATTCCAGTGTCACATGCTCCACCTGGTAGCGGATGCCCGCCTCGTCGAGGCGACTTCGCAGCCGCTCGGCATCGGTCCCCTTTCTGTGCTCGTGGGTCGCATGCGCCCATGTGGTCACGCAGATCAGACGACGGCAGCGTTCCAGCCACTGCCCAACCTGGGAGGCACCGAAATAGGACGCCAGCATCACATCGGCTGTCAGATCCAGCTGCGAGGCGTCCCCACGAAGTGTCGTGATATTGCTGATCCCCTTGTCATCAGCATCTTCGGCCAGCGACGCGAGGGCCTTCTCGCTCACATCGACACATGTGACGTGCTCAACCAGGGGCGCGAGTTCGAGAGAAATCAGGCCCAGCCCGCATCCGATGTCGGTCAGGATGGGTTGGCCCTGCACCACTGGGCGCAGGTAGTAGCTGAGCAGCCGGTGGTATCCGGTGAAAGCACTGGAATCCCGGAACCATCGGATCGTGTCGTCATGCCAGCTGATAGGCACCGCCGCTCTCCTCCCTTGCGAAACGCAGGCTGACCTTCTGCCCACAGGCGCTGAACCGCGCCTCGTCCTGGCCGGACACCAGCTGACGAGCGCGCCCCGGATCGATGACAACGAATCCGGACAGATCATCGATACCGTGGCCATTCAGCGTCGGCGCCAATGGCACGCCCGGCCCGACGAGCACAACCAGGGCACCCCCGGCCAGCTCGAGCAGCCGGGGTAGCACCTTGAACGGGATCGTCGCGGTGTTGAGCATCACGAGATCAGCACCAGGCAGCAGCCACTCCGCCGCGTACAACGGGTAGTCGCCCTCCTGGGGTTCGAACTCGAGCACGGCCAGATCGCAGACCGGCTCGTACAGCTGGGCCAAATAGTGGAAGTGGCCCACGACGCGCACAGTCTTGCCCCGGGCGAACTGCTGATAGCTGATGAACGGGTCGGCCAGCCGGTTGTTCGAGTGGCTGGAACGGTCCAGCGAAACACCGTGTGCGGCGGCCACCGCGGGTGCGTTGTAGTAGGAGCACAGTGCCGCCAGGCCAATCGAGGCTTCCTTCAGATTCCAGGACAGCACACCGCTCGCCAGGTCGCGCAGCGGCATGCCGATGCTCCGGTGGACGGAAACAGGTGGTCTGCCAGTCTGCCGGATCAGTGGCGCCAGACCCGTGCCCACAGTGCTGGAGACGAGCACTGTCCCGTCACCCACCAGCACATCGGTGACCTCGCACTCTTCCGGCAGGCCGTTGATGAGTTCCTCGTAGAGATTCACACCAGTTCTCCCACATCGTCGATGCTGATCCGATCACCGCGTCGCACCAGGGTGCGCACCAGTTTGAGTCGTGCATCGACACGCTCGAGGCGCTCCAGGGCAGCCGATTCCTGTGCGTCGGGGCGGATGACTGCACGGATACCGCCGCCTGCGATGACGATCCTCATGTCAGCATCGAGCGCGAGGATCGGGTCATGGGTGGAGACGAGCACGATCTTCTGCTCCCCGGCCAGCAGCCTGATGGCGCGAGAACGGTCGATGCCGGCATTCTCGATCTCGTCGATGAGCACGATAGGCGAGGCGCACAGGATGGCAGTGTCCGCGATCATGAGGGCGCGTGACTGGCCCCCGGACAACCGCGTCACCGGCGTGGCGGGCTCGAATTCCTCCCCGGCAAGGTCGTTCGCGCAGTCCAGGCATCGCGCCACCACATCGTGGGATGACTCGATGGCTCTGCTCTCGGCGTGCATGCACAAGAACTCCGAAGCACTGAGATCGAGCACGAAGTTCATGTTCTGCGACAGCTGGGCGACCAGGTCGCCCTCGAGGGCCAGGCGTTGCTCATCGTCGAGCGGTTCGCCGTTCACGAGCACGCGGCGGCCCGTCGGAGTGTCACCCTGGGCGAGGCATTCGATGTCTGCGAGCAACTGGCTCTTTCCCGAGCCGGTCGGCCCGACGATGCTGACCACCTGCCCGCGGTCGATCGTCAGCTCGGTGTTCTCAGGGGTGCCCGACTTGTCCCGTCCCCCGGTCACGGTGAGCCGGTTCACCTCCCGCCGCTCGGCAGCCAGGTCCGGGCCGAAGTCGACGAGCTCCGAGATCTGGACGACCAACTCGTCGGGGGAGAGGCCCTGCCGAGCCAGTTCGGCGCGTGCTGCGGCAAGCGCCTGGGGCATCGGCAGACCCGGCTCGAGTTCACCCACGCCGCAGACCCTGAGCATGTCACGGATGTCTGGAAATTTCCGCAGAAATTCCTCCGTGCTGGCCGTCCAGAAGAATTCCTGACCGGTCACGACAATTCCGAGCGTTTGATCATTCCCATTTGGAAAGCCGATCCGATCCGCGTTTCTCCGGTACAGTACGAGCACACTGAACTCGGGGTATTGAATCTCAGTTTCAATTCGCTCGCGCGATCGAGTTCTGGACTCATTTCCAGATGCTTTTCCATGATGAAAGAACCTTGCCCGGTGATTCCATTGACGGTGCGTACCGCAGCCCGCGGATTCGCCCGGCGCACATTGAGGCGGAATACCTCGCGCTCGGCCTGGGACACCAGATCGCTCTTGGTGATGACCACCACGTCAGCGAACCGGAGCAGCGGGCCGATCTTTCGTGGGGTCTGCACCCCCGACAGGTTGTCGATAACGCAGATACCCAGATGAGACCGTATATGAGGAGAACATCTGTTGCAGAGACCCGCACTCTCGGTGACAAGGAAATCGATGCCAATCTCCTCGCCCCAGCCGATCGCGTCTTCGACTGAGCATGCGAAATAATGATCGGGGCACATCTTCCCGGCCAGGCCGATCTTCACCGGAATGTTCTCAGCCGTATATCGTTCTCGGTCGAAAGAGGTCATGCAGTCAAATTTCACGACTGCCATCGACTTTCCCTTTTCGTCCAATACCCGACCCAGCTGGACGATCACCGATGTCTTCCCGGACGATGGCGGTCCGGCGACAGTGACCAACCTCATGAGCCGTGCTCGAGTTTGTTGCACATGTGTTATGGATCTCCTCATCGCTGAGATGCGCCGACGACGTATTGCCGCAGTGTAATCTCTTGCTCACCCCGGTTCGAGATGGTTTCACGAGAGGCAGGTCCGGTTCCATTGGCGGAATTCTTGCCCACTCCTGTGATGCGTCGCTGGTCATATCTTGGGCTCGGCCTGGCCTTCGTGGCTGCCATGCTTCTGGCCCTCAACATGGGCCGCTATCCGATCAGCCCGGCGCAGGTGCTGGTACTGCTGGCACCCGGAATCGAGCATCTGTTCCATGCCCCCGAGGTGCCTGCCCAGATGCAGCTCATCTTCTTCCAGGTGCGGCTGCCGCGCATCGTGATGGCCTGCCTGGTCGGTGCCGCGCAGTCGGGCGCCGGAGCCTCGTACCAGGGCATCTTCAAGAATCCGATGGCATCTCCCGACATCCTCGGGGCGACTGCCGGGGCGTCCTTCGGGGCTGCGCTCGCCCTGCTGAATCAGCAGTCCCACTGGGTGGTCGTGGGCAGCGCCTTCTGTTTCAGCCTCCTGGCGGTGGCTCTCGTGCTCGTCATCGGGCGACGTGCCCGGGGCGGCCGCATCCTGACTCTGGTGCTGGCCGGCATCATGGTCGGCTCGCTGTTCTCGGCCTGCACGTCCTTCACCAAGTTGGTCGCCGATCCCGACAACACGCTGCCTGCCATCACCTATTGGCTGATGGGCAGCCTCGCCACTGCAACACCTGCGGCGGTGCGCTTCGCGGCTCTGCCGATCGTGCTGGGCCTGGTGCCGCTGATCCTGTTGCGATGGCGGATGAACCTGCTCACCCTGGGCGACACCGAAGCCAGGGCAATGGGCATCAACACCGGCCGTCTGCGCGCCATCGTCATCGTCGCGGCGACCCTCATCACTGCCACGAGCGTGTCGGTGAGCGGGGTCATCGGATGGATCGGTCTCGTGATGCCGCACCTCACCCGACGGATCACCGGCAGCGACCTGAAGCATCTGCTGCCCGCGAGTCTGGTGATGGGGGCAATCTTCCTGCTGCTGGTCGACATCGTGTCCAGAACGCTGTGGACCTCGGAGATACCCCTGGGCATTCTCACCGCCTTCATCGGTGCGCCGTTCTTCCTCACCCTCATCCTCCGCGTGGACCGTGAACAATGAGGTTGCACACCAGTCATCTGTACTTCGGCTACGGAAAACACAGCGTTCTCAAGGACATCAACCTTGACCTCAGCGGTCCAGGCCTGGTGTGCCTGCTCGGCCCGAACGGGGTGGGCAAATCGACGCTGTTCGGCTGCCTGCTCGGCTCGCTGAAGGACTACCAGGGCGCCATCACCATCGACGACGAGGATCTCGGCTCCTACACGGCCGCCGCGCTGGCACGCCGGATCGCCTTTGTGCCGCAGGCCCAGACCAATGCCTTCGGATACTCGGTGGTGGACATGGTGCTGATGGCCACCGCGCCGATGCTCAGCGTGCTGCGCACTCCTGGCAAGCCCGAAGAGCTGGTGGCGATGGAGGCGCTCGAGAGAGTGCACATGACGCACCTGGCGCGCCGGGATTTCGCCACGCTCAGCGGTGGTGAGAAACAGCTGGTGCTGATCGCCAGGGGTCTGGCCCAGCAGTCGCCCATCGTCATCATGGACGAACCCACCGCGAGCCTCGACTACGGCAACCAGCTGCGGGTGCTGCAGGTGGTCCGCGCGCTGGCCGACACCGATCATCTCATCATCTGCTCCACCCACAATCCGGACCAGGCCTTGCAGTTCGGTGACCGTGCCGTGGCGCTCAAGGACGGTGCGGTCTGCGGGGAAGGGCCGCCGGTGGAGGTCGTGAACGAGAGGCTGCTCAAGGACCTCTACGGCGTGGACGTGCAGCTGACCGCTCTGCCCGGTTCGCCGGTTCCGGTGTGCGTGCCGCGGTTCTTGACGGAGCGCTTCTCGGATTCTTCCGTGACATGGGACGAGCACCGTGCGGGTCCGGCCACGAGTTCCCACAAGAATCGCGCAGATCCACCCACTCACCATCAATAGAGTCCTCGCGGACATCCGCGAGCAACCACAATGACTCGCGGACATCCGCGAATCACCACAATCATTCCGCGGGATCGCCCGCGGGCAGACAGGAGAAGAAAGAAGGAGACATGTTGATTCGCCATGGAAAACTCTGGGCGCGTCTGTTGGCCCTTGTCCTGCTGGCGCCGATGTTCGTCGCGTGCAGCCAGTCCACCCAGTCGTCCAATTCGGCGAGCGCCAGCAGCACTGCCAGCAGCTTCGCGTTCACCGATTCCGACGGCAGGGTCGTGGAGATTCCCACCCATGTGAAGACCATTGCACCGTCGGGGCCGTTGGCCCAGATGGTGTTGTTCGCGGTGGCTCCGGACAAGCTCGGTGGTCTCGGTTCCAAGTGGACCGATGAGGCCAAGCAATACATCCCGCAGAAGTACCAGGATCTGCCGGTCTTCGGGCAGCTCTACGGCGGTGGCGGCACGACCCTCAACAAGGAGGCGCTCGCCGCTGCGCATCCTGACCTCATCATCGATGTGGGGGAGAAGAAGAGCACCTCGACGCAGGACATGGACCAGTTGCAGAGCAGCCTGGGTATTCCCACCATCTTCATCGAGGCCTCGCTCGACACGATGCCGCAGGCCTTCCGCACACTCGGCAAGGTGCTGGACGAGAATGCACAGGGCGAGAAACTGGCGTCCTATTGCGACGAGATCTACTCGAAGACGAAGTCGACGATGGCCACCATCACTGACAAGAAGAAGGGCCTCTACGTCGTCAACGATTCTGGCACGAATGTACTTGCCAAGGGTTCCTTCCAGTCCCAGGTGCTCGATCTGATGACTGACAATGTCGCCGTCGTGGACAATCCTTCGGCAAGTGGCACCGGTAATCAGGTGAGCATGGAGCAGGTGGTCCAGTGGAATCCGGATGTGATCCTGTTCGGTAGTTCTGCGATGATCGGCACGGCCAGGACCGATCCGACGTGGTCGAGCCTGGCAGCGGTCAAGAGCAACAACATTTATCTGACACCGAGTCAGCCATGGAATTGGATTGCGTCACCGCCATCCATCAACCGTTACATGGGCATGGTCTGGCTCGGGTATCTGCTCTATCCGGATAAGTTCAATTACGACTTGCGGACCGAGACGAACCGTTTCTACCAGCTCTTCTACCATTCGGCAGAACTGACGGACGCCCAATACTCCAAGCTCACCGATCAGGCCACCAGGCACTGACCGACTGTTCAATTGCGCCGGGGGGGGGGGGGGGGGGGGGGGGGGGGGGGGGCCCCGGGGGGGGGGGGGGGGGGGGGGGGGGGGGGGGGGGGGGGGGGGGGGGGGGG
>NZ_JBDNTB010000053.1:0-18873 GCF_047719395.1 Propionibacterium sp. | reverse complement strand
GGGGGGCTGGCGGGGGCGGGGGGCGGCGGGGGGGGGGTGGGGTGGGGGGGGGGGCGCCCCCCCCCCCCCCCCCCGGCGGGGGGGGGGGGGGGGGGGCCCCCCCCCCCCCCCCCCCAGTTCTTCGTCGGAGCCCGATCAGTTGATCAGTAGCCGATCGAATGCAGGATGGAGTGCAGGGTAGCCGCGGAGGTCTCCAGAGCACCGCGCTCAGCCTTGGACATCGGCACCGTGACGGCGCGGATGATGCCCTGGTTGTTCACCAGCGTCGGCACCGACAGTGCCACGCCGGAGATACCGTAGTAGTCGTCCAGGGTGCTGGAGAGCGGCATCAGGCTGTGGCTGGCGGACAGCAGGCGCTCGATGAGATAGGCCCCGGACAGACCGATCGCGTAGTTGGTGGAGCCCTTGCCTGCGATCACCTGGTAGGCGGCTTCCGCCACATCCTGGGCGATCTGGGTGGTGACATCGTCGGTGAAGGGGCGGTTGCCGTTGTCGTCGATCCACTCCTTGACGGGCACCAGGCCGATTGTCGCGGTGGACCACAGGGCGAACTCGGAGTCGCCGTGCTCGCCGGCCATCTCGGCATGCACATTGTTCTCGCTGACATTGGCGCGCTTGGCGATGAGGTGGCGCAGCCGAGCGGTGTCCAGGCTCGTCCCGGTGGAGAAGATCCGGTTGTTCGGCAGGCCAGAGATCTTCTGCGCGACGACGGTCAAGACATCGCAGGGGTTGGTGACGAGCACGATGAGCGCGTCAGGTGCGACATTGAGCACCTTGGGGATGATGTCACCGATGATCTTGGCATTGATATCGGCGAGGTCCAGGCGAGTCTGGCCGGGGCGCTGCGGTGCGCCGGAAGTGATGATGACGATGTCGGAATCGCGCAGCACCTCGGGGTCAGCGCCACCGGTGACCTCCGGGCCTGCGTAGACGGTGCCGTGCGCGAGATCGGCCACCTGGGCCAGGGTCCGCTTCTCGTCGATGTCATAGACCGCAATACGCGGCACAACCCCGCGGATGATCGTTGCATAGGCCAAGGCCGAGCCGACTTGGCCGGCCCCAACGATACCGACTTTGGGAAGGTCATTCTTGGTACCGACTGTGGGATGATCACTCACGACGTGGGTCGTGGTCATGGAGGCTCCTTCGAAGGCGCCCGGAATGGTCATGCCGAGTTTCCGGGCAATGCGTCAGCCACGCCGTCGAGCAAGGCCGGGCTGAACGTTTTCACGCCTGCATGAGGTGTCACAACGCCCAGATCCATGCTCAGTCTAGAAGACTCGTTTCTCCCTCGAGTTTCACCGCTACCTGTCTGATCTTTTCGGCGTGCGCGCGAGCGTGATGAGCGCAGAACAACAGCACGCCGCCATTGTCGAGAAGCACCTTCAACTGTGCCCGCGCACCGCAACGGTCGCAGCGGTCGGCTGCCGTCAGCTCGGTGTTCTCGAATGCTGTCGTGCTCACGACACCTACAGTACGCGGGCCCACCAGATGCCCAAGCCGGATGGGCTGGTTGATCGGCTGTCAACAGCACTGTCAGTGGCCGCAGCTAGGCTCTCAACGTGTCAAGAATCACCGATGTCGACGGCCAGCCGGGTGCGATCCGTGCCTATGGCGCCAAGAATCTGCTCGTCCTGGAGGGGCTCGAGGCAGTACGCAAGCGCCCCGCGATGTACATCGGCACCACCGACACCCGTGGACTCATGCACTGCCTGTGGGAGATCATCGACAATGCCGTCGATGAGGCCCTCGCCGGATTCGGTGATCACATCACTGTGCGTCTCAATCCGGATGCTTCCATCTCGGTCGCTGACCAGGGCAGAGGCATTCCCGTCGACATCGAACCCCGTACCGGCCTCACCGGCGTCGAAGTTGTCCTCACCAAACTGCACGCGGGAGGAAAATTCGGCGCAGGCAGTTATGCAGCCACCGGCGGCCTGCACGGTGTGGGCGCCTCGGTGGTCAATGCGCTGAGCACCCGTCTGGACGTCGAGGTCGACAGGGCGGGCAAGACCTGGGCGATGAGCTTCAGGCGCGGGCACCCAGGTGTCTTCAAGGGCGAGGGGCCAGATGCCGAGTTCATTCCCGGCGGTGGCCTGCGGATGGTGGGCACGGTGGCAAAGAGGATCACCGGCACCAGAATCTGCTACTGGCCGGATCGGCAGATCTTCCTCAAGGACGCCCAGCTGTCGCTGGAACAGCTGCTCGGGCGGGCCAGGCAGACCAGTTTCCTGGTGCCGGGGCTGGGCATCGAGGTGATCGATGCCCGTGATGAGGTGCAGGAGCCTTCGGCTACCACCTTCCGTCACGAGGGCGGCATCGGTGAATTCGTGGAATTCCTCGCCGAGGGCGAACCGTTGACCGAGGTGCTACGACTCACCGGCTCCGATACCTTCGTCGAGACAGTCCCGATGCCCGATGCGCACGGGGCGATGGTCCCTGCCGAGGTGGAGCGCCAGCTCGATGTGGACTGTGCGGTGCAGTGGTCGAACGGCTACGACGCCGTGGAGCGCTCCTTCGTCAACATCATCTCCACACCCAAGGGAGGCACCCATGTGCAGGGCTTCGAGCGAGGCCTGGTGCGCGCCTTCGCAAAGGGTCTGGACAGCACGCGGCTGCTCAAGAACTCCGAAGAGGTCACCAAGGAGGACATCCTCGAGGGTTTGACCGCAGTCGTGACGGTCAAGCTGCCCGAACCGCAGTTCGAGGGTCAGACGAAGGAGGTGCTCGGCACGCCGCCGGTGTCTCGGCTGGTCGCGAAGATCATCGAGACCCAGGTGTGCGACTACCTCACCTCCACCAGGGCCACGACCCGTCAGCAGGCGCGCATCCTCATGGAGAAGGTGGTGTCCGCCTCACGTACCCGAGTGGCTGCGAAGGCCCACCGGGAGAACCAGCGGCGCAAGAACGCTCTGGAATCCTCCAGCCTGCCGCCCAAGCTCAAGGACTGCCGCAGTGCCGATGGGGATCGCAGCGAGCTGTTCATCGTGGAGGGTGACTCGGCCCTGGGCACCGCCTCGAAGGCACGGGATTCGGAGTTCCAGGCGCTCCTGCCGATCCGCGGCAAGATCCTCAATGTGCAGAAGGCTTCGGTCGGTGACATGTTGAAGAACGCCGAGTGCGCCGCCATCATCCAAGTGGTGGGTGCTGGTTCAGGCAAGACCTTCGACATCGACCAGGCGCGCTACGGGAAGATCATCTTCATGGCCGACGCCGACTCCGACGGCGCGCACATCCGCTGTCTGCTGGCCACGCTGTTCTTCCGCTACATGCGCCCGATGATTGCTGCCGGACGGGTCTACAGCGCCGTCCCGCCGCTGCACCGCTTCGAGCTGATCAATCCCAAGCGCGGCATGGACAAATTCCTCTACACCTATTCAGACCCGGAGTACGAGCGCACGATGGCCCAGCTCACTGCGAAGGGCGTGCACTTCAAGGAGCCGCAACGCTACAAGGGCCTGGGCGAGATGGACGCCGACCAGCTGGCCGATACCACCATGAATCCCCGGCACCGGCTGTTGCGCCGGATCACTCTGGACGAGGTTGAAGCCGCAGCGACCACCTTCGATCTGCTGATGGGTTCCGATGTGGCGCCGCGCAAGAAATTCATCGTGGAGGGTGCCTATCAGCTCGACGAGGAGCGCATCGACGTATGAGGCTGCGATCTCACCATTGAGTGTCCGGACAGGCACCTGCGCGTTGCTCCAATGTCGTGTGGAATTCATCGTGCCGCTCTAGCGTGGGCAGGTGAGTTCTGAAATGGCGGCGCTGCCTGGCCGCGGCGCACTGGACGAATCCGGGTCTGCACCGAGGAAGAAGGTGTTCGCCTGGGCGCTGTGGGACTGGGGAACCCAACCCTGGAACAGTGTCGTGACCACTTTCGTGTTCAGCGTCTACCTGGTCAGCAGCCACTTCGGCACCGCCAACCACACGGCCCTGGTGCAGTCGATCTGCCTCACCGCTGCGTCCGTCATCATCGCTTTGACGGCGCCCATATCGGGCCAGGGATCCGATCGGAGCGGGCACACCATGCGCACCCTGCGCCGGCTCACCTGGGCGCTGGCCGCCAGCACCGCGATCCTGGTCATCGTGCATCCCTCACCGGTGTGGCTGTGGCCGGGCTTCCTGCTGGTGGGGTTGGGCACGATCCTGTCCGAAGTGGCCTCGGCGAGCTACAACGCGTCCATCGACCAGGTGGCCACCAGACGCGATGTCGGCCGGATCTCCGGGTTCGGCTGGGGGATGGGCTATCTGGGAGGCATCGTCGCGCTGCTGGTGATCTACTTCGGATTCATCGCCCCGAAGGTCGGCCTGTTCGGTGTGACCAGCCGGGACAGCATGAACATCAGGGTGCCGATGCTGTTCTGCGCGCTGTGGATGCTCGTGTTCACCGTGCCGATCTTCCGCACCTTGAAAGACCAGCCGGTGAACGAACCGGTGAAACGACTGGGCATCATCGGCTCCTACCGGCGCCTCTGCGGAACCATCGTCTCGCTGTGGCACACCCATCGCACCATCGTGTGGTTCCTGCTCGCCTCGGCACTGTTCCGTGACGGCCTCAATGGCGTCTTCATCTATGGCGGCGCGATGGCGCAGAACACTTTCGGCTTCTCCGGCGGGGAGGTGGTGATCTTCGGTGCCGCCGCGAACATCGTGGCCGGAGTGGCGACCATCGCGATGGGCCGGATGGACGACCTGATCGGCCCCAAACCGGTCATTCTCATCTCACTGAGCTGCCTGGTGGCGATCTGCATGGCGGTGTTTGTGCTGCACGATCGGGGCCAGACGATGTTCTGGGCGTTGGGGCTCATCCTGTGCATCTTCGTCGGCCCGGCCCAGGCGGCCTCCCGCAGCTATCTGGCGAGGATCATTCCGGACGGCATGAGCGGTGAGATCTTTGGTCTGTACGCCACCACCGGCCGGGTGGCCTCGCCACTGTCACCGGCGTTGTTCGGTCTGTTCGTGACGATCGGCATGGCGGTGACCGGCAAGGAAAACGCTCAGTACTTCGGCATCATCGGCATCTCGGTCGTGCTGTTCGCTGGGCTGGTGGCGCTCATCCCAGTGGGATGCGGCAGCACTCAGGGCAGAGCTGTCAACCCTCGGTGATCAGCACAACTGGGTGAGTGAGCCGTTGTCGACGTCGTAGATGAAACCACCGATCGTGGCGTGCGGCCCGACCAGCGGATGGGCCCTCAGCCTGGCGACGTCGGCGCGCACATGGGCCTCCTGGTCCGGGTCGGCGCCGAAGGTGCACCAGCTGGCATCGTCGCCCGTGGCAGCCTTGATCTTCGCCACCACGGCGGCGTCGTCCCCGCCGGCCATTGCGCACTTGGTGTGCTCCACCACACAGATCCGGTCGACGCCGAGCACGGTCACAGCGAGGATGCAGGCGTCGAGGGATGACTCCTCCAGGTGGCCGCCAGGATTGCGCAGCACCTTCGCATCCCCAGTCTTCAGGCCGAACATCGCCAGCGGCTCGAGACGGGCGTCCATACAGGTGAGAATGGCGATTCCCCTGACTGCGTGCGGGTTGGCCCCGGCCAGGGCGAAGTTGTCGGAGTATTGCTTGTTCGCAGCGAGGAGATCATCGAAGTCGGGCACATTCAACACCCTATTTCGCCGCTCGGCCACCATCATGGCGGGCGGGGTGAAGATCGCTGACGGCTCAATCACATGTGTCGCGGCTCAGTGCTGTTCTCCGCGCCCCAGTTTGAGCACCTCGTACATCAACGCGTGCAGAGGCGTCGGCACGCCGGCCTCACGCCCATAACGCACCACTGCGCCGAGCTGCGGATCCAGTTCACTGGGCCGTCCGGCCATCAGATCCCGCTGCAAGGAGGTGGTGGAGGACGGCGGCTGGGTCTCGATGAAAGCCATCGTCTGCTCCACGATGTCAGCGGGCAGCTCGACCCGGCGTGCCACGGCGACGTCCCTGATCTCAGCAATCGCCGTGGCCAACAGCTCTCGAAGGTTCGGCCGGCTCAGCAGCTCACCGATCGGCAGCTGGGTGAGAGCTCCCAGGCCGCCCGGCGGAACCACGATCATGGACTTCTCCCACAGCAGCTCCCAGATGTCGCGGGGTGCGGGGGAGGGCACGCCGGCTGCCTCCAGGACGCTGCGCATCGCGGCGACCCGGGAGCTCACCTCGTTGTTCCACTCGCCGATCTCCAGCGTGCCAGGACCACCACGGTGCTCTACGACACCTGGCTCGGCGATCTGGGAGAAGACCTTCACCACACCGGGCATGGTGTGTTCCCGGCCCACCACGCTGGCGGTCATGCGGGGGCCGTCCACCCCGTTCTGGGTGGTGACAACCGCCGTCGAGGCTCCGATGAGCGCTCCTGCGGGTTCGAGCGCGTCGATCACCTGGGTGGCCTTGACGCAGCACAGCACGAAGTCGACCTGGCTGATGTCGGCTGGATCGTCGGTGGCATGCACATGGACGGTCTTGTGGCCCTGACTGCTGGCCACGGTGAGCCCACGCCTCCGGAGCGCATCGAGAGTGGCGCCCCTGGCTACGAAGTGCGTCTCGACCCCGGACTGCACCAACTTGGCGCCGAAGAAACCGCCGACACCGCCTGCTCCGATCACTGCAATGCGCATGTCACCAGCCTCCCATGCTGGGCACGACGCGTGACGACACGGCCGCGATCGGCTGCGGGGCGGGGATACCTGAACCATCGCGCTTCCCGGTGGCCGGGGGCAGCTCCACCGGTGTTCCGGAGGCCGCGGCGGCGATGGCTGGCGACGGGCCTGCCCAGGCCAGCGTCAGGATGTCCTCGCCGCGCAGGAGTCGCTGGCAGCGCATCCCCCTGGTGGCCCGTCCCCTGGCGGGGTATTCACCGAAGTCGGTGACCTTGACCGATCCTGGTTCTGCTCCTGGCAGCGCATCCGACGAACCCGCGACGCTCACCAGCACAGCGCCCTCCACCGGGCAGGCGCCGAACCATATGGCCGTGGCATCGTCGGCGAGCTTGATTCCGGCCACACCTCCACCGCCGCGGCCCTGCGGCCTGACGGCCGATGCCGGGAAGTGCAGCAGCTGGGCATCGGAGCTGACGAACACCAGTTCGTCGTCAGGATCCGCGAGCTGCACCGCACCCACGAGTTCATCGCCCGGGGCCAGCCGGATGACCTCCCACGCGTCCCGTGCCAGCACCTCCGGGGTGACCCGCTTCACGGTGCCGGCGCGCGTGCCCAATGCAAGACCTGGTGAATCTGCTTCCAGCCTGGCCAGACCGAGAATGCGTTCCCCCTTGCCGAGGGGGATCAGCTCGCTGGCGCGGGAGCCGCCTCGAAGGCTCGGAGCGCTGGCGGTGGCCACCACCTCGGGAAGATCGAGGGCTTTGGCCCGCACCAGCCGGCCCTGGTTTGTGAGCACACCGAAGTCGGCATGCGTGGTGAGGGGCACCGCGGCCACGATGACGTCGTGCCGCGCGCGTGGGCCCGTCGACGGCAGGCTGAGCTGACCTTCGGCTCGGCCCATCCGGGCGAGCAGACCCGTTGAGCTGAGCATGATCCAGCAGGGCTCATCGGGCACCTCAAGCGGGGCGCCACCAGGAGTGGGCAGGCCGGAGCCCTCCAGCAGCAGGGTGCGGCGTGGTGTGGCGAATTTCTTCGCAATGGCCTTGAGGTCGTCACGGACCAGGGTCTTGAGCCGCTCGGGGTCATCGATGATCGCGGTCAGGTCCTCGATGCGCCGCTGCAGCTCATCACGCTCTGCCTCGAGTTCGATGCGGGAGAGCTTCGTCAGCCTGCGCAGTTGCAGATCGAGGATGTAATTCGCCTGGATCTCGTCGAGGTCGAAAGCCTCCATCAGACGGCTGCGGGCCTCGGCTGCGTCGTCACTGGAGCGGATGATGGCGATCACGTCATCGATGTCCACCATCGCGACCAGCAGGCCGGTGACGATGTGCAGCCTCTCCTCGGCCTTGCGCAGCTGGAAACGAGCCCGACGCAGGCTCACCTCGAGGCGGTGGTCGAGATAGACCTGAAGCATGTCCTTCAGGCCGAGAGTGCGAGGCTGGCCATCCACCAGGGCGACGGCATTGATGCCGAAGGAGTCCTCCAGCTTGGTGTGCTTGAACAGCTGGTCCAGCAGGGCCTCGGGGTTGATGCTGTTCTTCACCTCGATGACCAGCCGCAGGCCATTGGTGAGGTCGGTGAGGTCCTTGATGTCGGCGATGCCGGACAGCTTCTTGGCCTGGACGAGGTGCTTGATCTGCTCGATGACCTTCTCTGGGCCCACCCCGAACGGCAGCTCGGTGACGACGATTCCGCGCCGGCGAGGGCTCACCTGCTCGATGCGGGTCGTCGCCCTGATCCTGAAGACGCCTCGGCCGGTCGCATAGGCATCGCGGATGCCCTTGAGCCCGATGATCTTCCCGCCGGTGGGCAGATCGGGACCGGGTACGAAACGCATCAGACGGTCGAGATCTGCGTCGGGGTGGGCCAGCAGGTGGACCAGCGCCTGCACCACCTCGGACAGATTGTGCGACGGAATATTGGTGGCCATCCCGACGGCGATGCCGGTGGCACCGTTGACGAGCAGATTCGGGAAGGCGGCGGGCAGCACGGAGGGCTCCAACTCCTTGCCGTCGTAATTGGGCCGGAAGTCGACGGTGTCCTCGTCCAAACCGTCCAGCATCGGGAGGGCTGCCGGGCTCATCCGGCACTCCGTGTAGCGCATGGCGGCCGGGCCGGCGTCCAGCGATCCGAAGTTTCCGTGCCCCTCGACCAGCGGAAGCCGCATCGACCAGTCCTGGCCCATCCGCACCAGCGCCTCGTAGATGGCGGAGTCGCCATGGGGGTGCAGCTTTCCCATCACATCGCCGACCACGCGCGCGCACTTGACGAAGGCGCGATCAGGCAGCAGGTGCTGCTCGTTCATCCCGTAGAGGATCCTGCGCTGCACCGGCTTGAGGCCATCGCGGGCATCGGGCAGGGCGCGGGAGTAAATCACCGAGTAGGCGTACTCCAGGAAGGAGCTCTCCATCTCCTGCGTGACGTCGACATCGATGATGCGTTCCTCGAAGTCGTCATCGATCTGTTTCGTGCCTGCCATGTGCGGTGGAACTCCTGTCTCACAAATTCATGTCGACGACGATGCGCCCATAGGACATACCGGCCAGCAACTTCTTGGCCATCTCGAAGGTGTCGTCCAGGCCGATGGTCTGGGTGATCACGTCGAGGGCAGTGAGGTCGACCTGCTCTGCCAGGAGCTTCCATGCGGCTTCCCGATCGGCCAGTGGGGCCTGCACGGAGTCGATCCCGGCCAGGGTGACCGAGCGCAGGATGAACGGCATGATGCTGGCCGGCAGCGCACCCGACGCGGCCATTCCGCAGGCCGTGACAGTACCGCCATATTCGGTCTGGGCGAGCACATTGGCCAGCACATCGCCGCCCAGCACGTCGACCGCACCCGCCCAGGACTGCTTCTGCAGGGGACGTCCCGGTGCGGACAGCTCCCCGCGGTCCACGATCTGGTTCGCACCCAGCTCGGACAGATAGTCACCGAAGTCCTCGACGCGGCCGGTGAGAGCCGCAACCTCATGCCCCAGCCCAGCGAGCAGCATGGTGGCCACGGAGCCGACCCCGCCGGTGGCGCCGGTGACCAGGATCGGGCGTTCGGCGCTGGAGACGATGCCTGCCTCCTGCAGGCGCAGCACGCACAGCGCCGCCGTATAGCCAGCAGTGCCCAGCGCTGCAGCGCGCGCAGGGCTGAGTTCATCGGGAAGACGAATGAGCGCCTCGACGGGCGGTTTCGCAAGCTCGCTGAGCCCGCCCGGATGGTTTTCGGACATGCCTGCGCCATTGACCAGCACCTTGTCACCAGCATCCCAGCGAGCATCCGAGGACTCCACAACGGTGCCCACCAGGTCGATGCCGGCCACCAAGGGCGTGCTGCGTACGATGCCCGGATCCCCGGCCAGCACGATGGCGTCCTTGTAATTGAGGCTGGAGTGACTCACCTCGACGGTCACCGGACCCTCGCCCAGCTGCTCGGCGGAGATCTCTTCGACGGCCGCCCGATTCACCGGCGCATCCGGACCTGTCGGGACTGGATTGGCACGGATGACTATCGCTTTGGGCATTGCGACCTCCTGGATCGTTCCCACTGGACATGACAAGGCTGGCTGCCACGCATGTTATCCAGCCCTGCTTCGGCGCGGCACGGTTGCGGGCTCGTGCCATCGTCATCCGTTCGGTGGTCACACTGGCACGGGATCTGTTGGCACCGAACCTCGTGAGCGCAGGGGAGTGCTGGCGACGGGCGCTCGCCGAGGCAGCCTCCCAGCCCGGGCCGCGACGTCCTGTCCGCTGCCCGGACGGACACCACCCCCGAAGAGGGCAGAACTCCAGCCTCAGTGGCCGAGAGAGTTCGCCTCCTTGCCGTCCTGGCTCGCCAGAACCGCCTGCAACTTCGGCCACAGCTCGTCCCCATCGGAACCATCGACCGCAGGAGTCTGTTCCGGCGTCCACTCAAGATGCGCCGAATCCATCAGCACGGTGGCAGTTCCGTGCGCGAGGAGCTGCTCTGTCGGCGACAGCGTGCGGATCACAATGGCGCGCACCCTGTCCGGGTGCAGGTCGGCGAATTCGTGGTACAGCACGGGGTCGTGCTGCCCGTTGTCCCCGACGAGCACCCAGCTGATTCCGGGGAAGTCACGGGCCAGTTCGCTCATCGAGTAGCGCTTGTGATCGGTCCCCGAGCGGAACCAGCCGTTGGGGGTGGGCCCAAAGTCGGTCAGCAGCATAGCCCCGCGGGGATAGCCGTGCCTGGCCATGAAGCGGCGCAGGAAGGGCACTGCGCTCCACGCGCCGGTGGAGACATAGATCACCGGCGCACCGGGATGCTCGGCCAGCAGATGCTGATACATCCGGGCCATCCCCGGCACCGCCTGGCGATTTCCCTCGGTCTGCATGAAGCTGTTCCAGATGGCCAGCGCCACACGAGGCAGATAGGTGGAGATGATGGTGTCGTCGATGTCGGAGATGATGCCGAAGTGCTCGTCCCTGGCGATGACCTGCACCGGGGCGTCCACCGGCGCAGCTCCCGGGGACTCGAGCCGCACCCGATGCCATCCAGGCGTCAACCGGTGGGCCTTCACCGTGATGTCGATGTATCCCTTCCGGTCTGTGCGCAGATGCATCGTCTCGCCCGCGATGTGCAGCGTGGCGCGCCCCTTGGGCACCGGCTGACCGACGAAATTGCGCCAGCCCCGGCGGTTGAGCCAGGCGGCCGCATAGTTCGGCAGCGGCATGCCGGGGCGGGGAGGGGCGAGCACCAGCCGGCCCAGAATCCGGACGTGGTCCTCGGTGCCATAGCCGGTGTAGGGCACGAGCGCCTCGTGCCATCCCCTCCGGCGCAGCGTCCTCGCAATGCACCGGTTGAGAAAGTCCTCCACACGCATTCCGAAGGAAGGACGATGCTTCATGGCACCCACACTAACCGGGGCGCCCCGCCGCATCGGAGGGTGGCAGGATGGCTCTGTGACGACAGGCGCTCAGAGCATGCTGCCCGGCGACCTCATCCGGTGGATCAACGACTGCGGATTCTTCCCGCAGCTGGTGGCCGATGCTGTGACGCTGTCCCTGGCAGATGAAGACGTGGACGAGTTCGTGGTTCAGCACGAGGCCGTCGTGGGTCCGGACGACATACTGCGCCATCTGACGGTGCTCGTGCTCACACCGAGCAGACTGCTGGTGGTGCACACCGATGAGCAGGCCGACGAGCACGGGCAACCTGTCGCTGTCACCAGCTCCGAGTCGGTGCCGCTCGACACGATCGGGGTCGTCACGCTGACCCGCTCCATCTCCAATCCCGAGCAATTCGGCACCGCACGCCGTTCGCACACCATCGACATCGTGCTGTCGCTGGGCTGGGGCGCTGTCCGGTCGCTGGAGGTCGTCCCGGCACAGTGCAGTGATCCGCAGTGCGGCATCCAGGGCTGTTTCAGCGGTGAAATGGTCAACGAGGATCTCACGGTCCGGATGAGCCCGGCAGCCGATGACGATGCTTCCGTCGCCCATTTGATGGGCCTGGCCACCCTGCTGCAGCGTCGCGTGCCGGCTCGGCGGCAGGGCCGATGAGCGCTGTGCTCCCGTGCGGCCCGGCCTATGGGCGTGGCACGCTGGCCGAGCTCATGCCCGCCATCGCATCCCAGCTCGGCGTGCCCGGTGCCCATGACGCCTTCGGTCTGCCGCGGGCCAGGGCCTATGTGCTCTTCCTCGTCGACGGCCTGGGCTGGCATCTGCTGCGCCGGCACCTGGGTCAACTCGGGTACTTCCCCCAGCTGCTGGCCGATGCTCGCCCGATCAGCGCGCCGGTGCCCTCGACCACCGCCGTCTCGCTCACCACCCTCGGCACAGGCTGCCCGCCCGGCGAGCACGGAATCGTGGGCTACACCTTCCGCACGGCTCGGCACGCACGCGTGCTCAATGCCCTCAGATGGGGTCCCGAGGACCCCATCCCGGAGTCATTCCAGCCGCTCGGTACCTGGTTCGAGATCCTCAGCGCCGCAGGTGTCGCGGTGTCCAGCGTTGCCAGAGCGAAATTTCAGGATTCTGGGCTCACCAGGGCCGGGCTGCGCGGGGGGCGCTATCTTCCGGTCGCCGACCATGCAGGTGCCCAGGA
Organism: Propionibacterium sp.; assembly: GCF_047719395.1. Classification (NCBI taxonomy): domain Bacteria; kingdom Bacillati; phylum Actinomycetota; class Actinomycetes; order Propionibacteriales; family Propionibacteriaceae; genus Propionibacterium; species Propionibacterium sp. Next base: position 6,233 of record NZ_JBDNTB010000053.1, on the reverse strand, counting down.
GCGCATCACTCAGGTGAGCGAGGCTGTCGGCGGGAGCGGCCCTGCCTTCGTCTATCTGTATGACGGTGACCTCGACCACATCGGGCATGCCCGCGGAGTGGGTTCGTCCCAGTGGCGCGGCACGTTGCAGCGCATCGACGAGGACCTGGAGAAGCTGAGAGATGCGATGCCCGCGGATGTCTGCGTGCTCGTCACCGGAGACCACGGCATGGTCGACGTGCCAGCAGAACACCACATCCTCGTGGAGGACGAACCGAGACTGGCCTCCGGTGTGGATCGTATGGCGGGAGAGGGCCGCTTCCGTCAGCTGTACACCGATGCACCGGCGAAGCTGGCTGCTCGCTGGTCGGGCGTCCTCGGTGAGAGAGCCTGGGTGTGCACCCGCGAGCAGGCTGCCGAAGCCGGATGGTTCGGCCCCGAGCTCAGCGCCAGATCCGGCGAGCGTCTCGGTGATGTCCTCGTCGCGATGCGCGGCGACTGGGCCGTGATGACCAAGACCAAGCCCCATGAGCTCACCCTGATCGGTCAGCACGGCTCCCTCACCGAGGACGAAATGCTCGTCCCGCTGCTCATCGACGAGGGCTGGGCCGACTGAGGTGGACGCCGCCGCACCCACTAGCGCCGAGCTGCTGTTCTTCACCGGTCCGATGAACTCCGGGAAATCCACCCTTGCCCTGCAAACCGCTCACACCCAGGCCTTTCATGACCGTCAGGGCCTGCTCTTCACCAGCCGGGACAGAACTGGAACGGCGTCCATCAGCTCCCGGATCGGCATGCGCCGCACGGCCATCGAGGTGGATGCTGCACTCGACTTCTGGGCCAGGGTGGTTTCTGCGCTCACTTCCGGGGCGCGGATCGACTTCCTGGTGTGTGACGAGGCCCAGTTCTACACGCCCCGCCAGGTTGACCAGCTCGCCCGCATCGTCGACGAGCTGGACATCGATGTCTTCTGCTTCGGAATCCTGACAGATTTCCGCAGCCAGCTGTTCCCCGGATCGCGGCGGCTGGTGGAGCTGGCGGATCGGGTGCAGACCATGCAGGTGCAGCCGCTGTGCTGGTGCGGAGCGCGTGGCACGATCAATGCCCGGGTGCTCGACGGCAGGGTGGTGACTGAGGGCGATCAGGTGCTCATCGCCGACACCGAGGACACTCCTGGTGGTGACGGGCTGCACTACGAGGTGCTGTGCCGAAAGCACTTCCGGCTGGGCATGGGCCGCCCGGTCGACGCAACGCTGAGCCCCCAGACGCTGCCCTTCGAGTGAGGCGCGCGCAGTCGAGGTGCGCGGGCGGGGGAGGTCACTTCTTCTCCCGCCCGTCGCTGGGACCGCCGAACATGATTTCGTCCCAGGTGGGCACGGTGGCCCGGTGCGAGCGGCGCCGGCGGCTGCGCTTGGTGGTTTTGGCCGACGCGGCGGGGTGAGTGCCCTTGACCAGTGGTTCCTGATCCGGGCTGTCCTGCTGCCCGGCGGGCTGATCAGACTGTGCGCTCGGTTCGTCGGTGGACTCCGCAGTTTCGTGCTGCTCCGGCTCCTCTGGCTGGACGGCAGGCTGCTTCAGCGTCGACCCCGGGCCGTGAGTTTCGGCCTGCTGCTCAGCCAGGTTCGCAGCGGCGTCCGGCTCTGGAGCATCATCCCCGCCGTCATCGGCCGTCTCCGTCCCATCAGGGCTGGTGTTTCCGTCCCCATCAGGGCTGGTGTTTCCGTCGAGCTGCACCGGGGTGCCCAGCCCCGAGTACACGTGCACGGAGTCCTCGTCGAAACCGGCCAGCATGTCGTAGAGGACATCCATGTCCGACGGCGGATTGGGCACGATCTCGTAGACCCCGTCCCTCTCCTCCAGGACGCCATCGACGAGTTCATCCTTGCCGGTGGTGCCATGATTCGCCTTGGCAGCCGCGTAGAGCTCGGCCAGTGCTGAACCACCGGCGATGGTGGGTGTCTCGTCGTCCTGCACTGCGCGCACCAATGCCAGTTCGTCGTTGAGGTCGATGGTGGGCTCGTCATCCGGGTCGCTGTCAGTGCGCGGACGGGGAGCGGGACGGCTGCGGGGCGGTTCCTCACCCACCAGCCACTGGGCATCGGAGTTCACCGGCGTGGCGTATCTGCCCCGATGGTCGAAATCGAACAGGGCTTCATGGCCTGCAGACCCGGACTGGTAGGAAATTCGGACGGTCCAATGCCGGTCCGCCCGATCCTCCTCGCGCCATGCGTCCCACAGCACCGAATCGGGTTCCACACCGCGGCTCGCCAACCGCGGTGTCACCACCTCTTCCAGATCCGACAGTGCATCTGGTGAACTCGCCTGGCGCACCTGTGCGGAGTGGGCCAGTGCGGCGATGTGTTCACGTTCGGCGAGGACGGGTGCGGCGTAGCCCTCGATGCTGTCGACCGGTACGCCAGCGGCGCGCGCGACATCCTCGAGTGATTCGCCTGCGCGGATGCGCGACTGGATCTCCCGTGGCGTCAATGCACTGTCCATCTGGATCTCCCTGCACGGCGCCCGGTGGTTCGCCCGCCAGGCACGGTCATCGCTGTTCTTCGTCACCACTCGGCGACGGTATCCTGACCAAATCTACCGCGAGCCCACTGTCAGGCCCGCATGCACACCTGTACACCGTCACGGTGGGAAGATCTCCGAATGGAGTTGCGCTTTCGTGGATCTCATGTATCATTCCCGCGTTCTGTGGTCGGCAGAACCATCAGTGCGAACGGGATGTGGTTCGTGAGCGCTGATATCGATGCGATCGGACTTTCCGGTCACAGGTATTCGGAAGGGCACCATGGCTACTGATTACGATGCACCTCGCAAGTCCGACGACGAGACACGTGAGGACTCGATCGAGGAGCTGAAGAGCCGTCGCAACGACAAGAACTCGGGCAAGGTCGACGAGGATGAGGCGGAGGCGGCCGAGTCCTTCGAGTTGCCCGGGGCGGATCTGTCCCACGAACAACTCACCGTGCGGGTCTTGCCGCGTCAGGCTGACGAGTTCACCTGCTCCGGTTGTTTCCTCGTGAAATCACGCAGCCAGCTGGCGGAGACCATCAACGGCAAGATGTACTGCGTGGATTGCGTCTGAGCGAACCGTGTCCTGTGGTTTGCGTCTGAGCTGAAACATCAGGTCCGGGCCCGCTCCCCGTGGGCCCGGACCTGATGTTCATGGCTCCGATGACTCAGCCCGTGAAGGGCTTTGCTGCGTAGTCCGGCTCATCCACCAGGTCGCCGGTCTTGGCCATGCTCTTCTTCGCCGCGCCGCGTTGCACGAGCAACTGGACCAGACTGATCACTAGCGTGGTCGCGAAGAACCAGGTCACGGCCTTGACGACCGGCACATCGGGGTCGGCGGGATCCGGAGGCTCTTCGCCGGTGACATCGCGCCAGCTCTTGGTGAGCAGGTGCCGCCCGATCAACCCGACCGCTGCGCTCGCGGCGGCGGTCAGAATCTTGAACTGCATGTTCTTGACGAGTGCCATTGGCTCCCTACTTTCAGCAAGGCCTGGATTGTCTGGCCAAGACCATCCTAGAGCGCTGACCATGCGCGGGGAGTGAACTGCGTGGGTCCCTCACGGGCTAGGGTTGGTGCGGTGACATCGGGGCGTACCCGGCAAGTCGGAGTGATTTGGGAGAGCCGTGATCTTTGGCCGCAAGAAGCATGCACCGGACGACGCCGACCCGGAGATCGATGACGACCCGGCAGTCGAGCTGCCCGACGACGACACGGATGCTGCCCATGGGATTTCAGCTGGGGGCGGCGATCCGGATGAGGATGACAAGCCAGAGCGTGAGGCACCCAAGGACGAATGGGAGATTTTCGATGCCTCTCAGGACTGGCGCGCAGATGGCCCCTTCGACATCTCCGAGGTGGATCTCGACGCCGACGATGTCGAAAGGCTCGACTTCGGCTGCCTCGTGCTCACCCCCTTCGACGGGATGCAGCTGCAGCTCCAGGTGAACCAGCAGACCCAGGAGGTCCAGGCCATCCTGATCCTCGAGGGACAGTCGGTGCTTGAGCTCTCACTGTTCGCCGCGCCCTCGGACCGCGTGATGCTGGGCCAGGTCCGCGACGAGATGCTCGCCAACACCTCCAAGGATGGTGGCACCTTCACCCTCTCCAAGGGGCCTTTCGGTACCGAGGTGCGCAGGGTGGTGCCCATCACGACGCCCGACGGCCAGCATGGATATCACGTGTCGCGCACCTGGTTCGCCCAGGGCCCGCGCTGGTTGCTGCGCGGTGTGGTGATGGGTGAGGCAGGACTGTCCGAAGGCAGCGATGGCCCTGGCGAGTTGCTTTACGAGTTCTTCGCCAACACCGTGGTGCGTAGGGGAGATCGCCCGATGGTGCCTGGCGATCTCATCACCTTGAGTCTTCCGGAGAGCCTCAAGAACCAGCCGGCTGCTGACTGAACCTCGCGAGCCATGACCACCTCTCGACGCACCGCCTCTCCACGAGATGCGCCCCGCGAACCCGGTACGGCCCGCGCCGATGCATCGCGTCCTGGGCCGGATGCCGCCGTTCCGGAGCAGGCACAGGCTCGTGGGTTGCGGCTGCCGCGCTGGTTCCGCAGGCTGTTCAGCTCCGATTCCGATCTGGAATCGGAGGAACTCGTCGCGCAATCGGTGAAGTCGGGTGCCACGCCGATCGGTAAGGCGCCTGATCGTCGTCGCGTCACGGTCCAGGGAACGGTGTCGGCAGTCACCCTCAATCCACGCGAGCGTCACTCCTGGCTCGAGGCCGATCTCACCGATGGTTCGGGCACCGTGCTGCTGGTGTGGATGGGACGCCGGACCATCGCTGGAATAGATCCGGGAAGAAAACTGCGCGTCACCGGCCTCATCAACCGGAACGGCGACACCCCGGTCATCTACAACCCGAATTACGAACTGCTGGGTTAGGCATCCTCTCGCAAGGCCTTCCGCGGTGCCTGGGCACCGCAGTGCTCACGCCCCGCGCCGCTTGGCGGCGGGCACCAGGTAGCGGGACAGTTCCTTCTCGTGCTCCTCGGTGATGGTGAACAGCAACTCGTCGCCGATCTCCACCGCCGCGTCGCGTTCGGGAGCATGGGCGCGCCCGTCCCTCACGATGGCCACCAACACGCCGTCGCCGGGCAGATTGAGATCACGCACGCGTTGGCCGATTGCGGGCGAGTCGTCAGGCACCGTGAGTTCGACCAGATTCGCCGAACCCTTCTTGAAGGTCATCAGCCGCACCACGGCGCCGACGCTGACAGCCTCTTCGACCAGGGCGGACATGATGCGGGGTGTGGAGACGGCAACATCGACGCCCCAGCGCTCGTCGAACATCCACTCGTTGCGGGGATGGTTGACTCGCGCCACGGTGCGGGGCACCCCGAACTCGGTCTTGGCCAGCAGGGTGTGGACGAGATTCGCCTTGTCGTCACCGGTCGCGGCGATGGACACATCGCAGGTCTGCAGGTCGGCCTCGGCCAGCGAATCCATTTCGCAGGCATCGGCGAGCAACCACTCGGCCTCCGGAACAGTGTCGGACTTGATGGCATGCGGATCCTTCTCGATCAGCAATACCTCGTGTCCGTTGGCGACCAGCTCGCGGCCGATGGACCGGCCGACATTTCCTGCGCCGACGATGGAGATCCTCATGCCGGGATGACCTGCCTTTGTTGGTGGACTGTATGGGGCACCGTCAGTGCCGTTCGGGGGCCGCGGCCAGGGTACGGAAGACGGATTGGAAACGGTCGTTGGTGGCCGCGATGTAGATCACATCGCCCTCCTGGAGAAGCAGATCCGACGGTGGGATGAGGCCAGTGCCCATTCGGGTGAGGAAGGGAATCCGTATGTGCAAGGTTGCCTCGAGTTCCTGGATCGAGGTGCCGGCCCAGCCATTGGCGAAGGGGGCCTGCAGCAACGAGGTCATTCCCGAGGGATCGCGCCACACCGGAGTGGCCACATCGGTGAGCAGACGATTCATCACCTGCCCGGCCGCCCAGCGCACCGTCGCGACGGTGGGGATGCCGAGTTTCTCGTAGACCTCCGCGCGCCCTTGGTCGTAGATGCGCGCCACCACGTTCTGCACGCCGAACTCCTCGCGCACCACCCGGGCCGCCAGGATGTTGGAGTTGTCCCCGCTGGCCACCGCCGCGAAACCGGCGGTTTCGCGGATTCCCGCCGTGAGCATCACCTCGCGATCGAAGACGCCGCCCTTCACGGTGCCGCCGTTGAAATCTGGGCCCGGCCGCCGGGATGCCTCGCCATTGAGGTCG
>NZ_JBDNTB010000052.1:17183-20725 GCF_047719395.1 Propionibacterium sp. | reverse complement strand
ACTCACTCCTCTCCAGGCGCGTGGGTCGGGCGGCGCCGCTCCCCCCCCCCCCCCCCGCCCCCCCCCCGCCCGCCCCCCCCCCCCCCCCCCGCGGCCCCCCCCCCCCCCCCTCGTCTTCATCTGCCGCGTTCGTCATCGCGCGGGGCAGTGGCACCCCAGCGGCAGCAGATACCCATGCCTGTGGTCACGATAGAGTGGCCACTGCACCACGCCGGTGCTGCCCCAAGTCCAGGAGGACCACGTGCCCGAACCATTCCACCGTGTACTGCTCAAACTCTCCGGTGAGGCGTTCGGGAACGGAAAACTGGGTGTCGATCCGGTGGTCGTCAATGAGATCGCCCGTCAGGTGGTCCGGGTCACGAAGTCTGGCACCCAGGTCGCCATCGTCGTCGGTGGTGGCAACTACTTCCGTGGCGCTCAGCTGCAGGAAGGCGGCATGGACCGCGACCGCGCCGACTACATGGGAATGCTCGGTACGGTCATGAACGCTCTGGCCCTGCAGGACTTCTGCGAGAAGGAGGGTGTCCCGACCCGGGTGCAGACCGCTATCGAGATGGGTCAGGTCGCCGAGCCCTACATTCCCCGGCGCGCCGAACGTCACCTGGAGAAGGGCCGCCTCGTGATCTTCGGTGCCGGATCGGGAATGCCCTACTTCTCCACCGACACGGTCGCCGCGCAGCGCGCCCTGGAAATCGGCGCCGAAGTCCTGCTGATGGGCAAGAACGGCGTGGACGGCGTCTACGACTCGGACCCGCGCACCAATCCGGACGCCAAGATGTTCGACTCGCTCAGCTACGACGAATTCCTGACCAAGGATCTCAAGGTGGCCGATGCGACCGCTGCCAGCCTGGCCCGTGACAACAAGCTCAACATGATCTTCTTCAACCTCGACGATCCCGACAACATCATGAGGGCAATTCGCGGGGAGAAGATCGGCACGCTGGTGCACTACTGACCCGCGCTGCACCACCGAAAGGACGACAGTGACGACCACCCAGATCATCAAGGACGCCGAGACGAAGATGAAGGGCGCCATCGGCTTCGCCAAAGAGGACTTCGCCACTGTGCGCACCGGTCGTGCGAACCCGGCGATGTTCAACAAGCTCGAGGCCGACTACTACGGCACTCCCACGCCACTCGTGCAGCTGGCCAGCTTCAGCTCGCCGGAACCCCGCACGATGCTCATCACCCCATATGACAAGGGCGCCCTGGGAGCCATCGAAAAGGCGGTGCGCGACTCCGATCTGGGTGTCAACCCCGCCAGCGACGGCAATGCCATCCGATGCGTGCTGCCTGAGCTCACCGAGGAGCGCCGCAAGGAGTACATCAAGATCGTCCGCGCCAAGGCCGAGGATGCCCGTGTCCAACTGCGTGGACACCGCCGCCACGCGATGGACCAGGTGAAGGCGCTGGAGAAGAACAAGGAGATCAGCGAGGACGAGGCCAAGCACGCCGAGAAGAGCCTCGACTCCACGACCAAGAAGAATGTGGACGAGATCGACAGATTGCTCAAGGCCAAAGAGGCTGAGCTGATGGCGGTCTGAGCAGACTCATGACGAGCACCACGACCCATCGCACAGGACGCAATCTCCCCGCAGCCATCGCAACCGGTCTCGTGCTGGGCCTGGTGATCCTGGTCACCCTGCTGTGGTGGAACTGGGGTTTCGTCATCTTCGCCTCGGCAGCACTCACCGTGGGGGTCTGGGAGGTCTGCCGGGCGCTCGACGCATGCGATATGCACACGGCCCGCTGGCCCCTGATCATCGGCTCGCCGATCGTGCTGGTCGGCTGTTATGCGGCCGGGCAGCTGATCGGACAACCTCAGGACGCCATGTGGATCATCACCGGTGGCCTGGCCATCATGATGATCATCTCGCTGTTCATGAGGATCCCCGGTGGGGTGCAGGGCTTCGTCAAAGACGTTGCGGCGAGCGCTTTCGTCATCGGATATCTGCCGCTGCTGGGCTCCTCCATCGTGCTGATGCTTGCCAGCCCGCACGGCGCGGGGCGCATCCTGTGCTTCATCGTCTGCCCGATCGCCTGCGACACGGGGGCCTATGCCTTCGGATCGCTCTTTGGCAGGCACAAGATGGCACCTTCGATCTCACCGGCCAAGTCCTGGGAAGGGTTCGTCGGAGGCATCGTGCTGGCCATGGTGGTCGCGGCGATCGTCACGCATCTGGTGCTGGGCGCCCCGATCTGGGTTGGCGTGCTGCTCGGCCTGGTCGCCGGGTGTTGCGGCGTGCTCGGTGATCTGGTGGAGTCGGCGATCAAGCGCGATGCCGGCTTGAAGGATATGAGCCACGTCCTGCCCGGGCACGGCGGGGTGATGGATCGGCTCGACTCGATGCTCGTGGCCGCTCCCGCTGCTTGGCTCGTGCTGTACCTTCTCGTGGTGTGAAGCAGGCCCATCCAGAACTGTCCATCGAGCAGATCATGTCGTCCGGTCCCGGGCGACGCCCACCACGGCACTGGATGGACCTCACCCCCGATGGACGCCACGATGCCGTGGCCGCCATGGGTCTGCCGAAGTACCGTGCCAAGCAGATCTCCACGCACTGGTTCAGCCGTCTCGAGGACGATCCCGCCAGCTGGTCCGACCTGCCCGTCGCTGCACGCGAGGAGGTCGCCGGCAAGCTGTTCCCGCCGCTGCTCACGCCCGTGCGGGAGCAGACCGCCGACAGGGGAACGACCGTCAAGACGGCATGGAAGCTGTACGACGGCAATCTGGTGGAGTCGGTGCTGATGCGCTACCCGCATCGCACCACCATGTGCATCTCTTCTGAGGCCGGCTGCGCGATGGACTGCCCATTTTGCGCCACCGGCCAGGGCGGCCTGCAGCGCAATCTGTCCACCGCCGAGATCGTGGGCCAGGTGCTGGCCGGCGCGCGCAAGCTGGCAGCTGGCGAGATACCCGGCGGCCCTGGCCGGGTCGGCAATGTGGTCTTCATGGGCATGGGCGAGCCGATGGCCAACTTCACGTCGGTCATGGCCGCCGTGCGGGAGTTGACTCGCCCCGAGCCCGACGGGCTGGGCATCTCGGCCAGAGGGCTCACGGTGTCCACCGTCGGCATGGTGCCGAGGATCGCCGAACTCGCCGAGAACGGCATCCCTGTGACGCTCGCCGTGTCCCTGCACGCTCCCGACGACGAGTTGCGCAACGAACTGGTGCCGCTGAACCAGCACTTCGACGTCGACACCGTGCTGGACGCCGCCTGGGAGTACGCCAGGGTGACCAGGCGACGGGTGTCCATCGAATACGCGCTCATCCGCGACATCAATGACCAGAGTTGGCGCGCCGACCTGCTGGCCCGCCGGCTGAGGGCTCGCGGCGACTGGGGTTGGTTTCACGTCAATCTCATCCCGCTCAACCCGACACCGGGATCGAAGTGGACTGCCTCACGCCGCGAGGACGAACAGGCCTTCATCGCCCATCTGGAGCACCACGGCGTGCCGGTGACCCTGCGGGACACCCGTGGCCGTGAGATCGACGGCGCCTGTGGACAGCTGGCCGCCGCCGTCGACGCCCGCTGACCCTCTCT
>NZ_JBDNTB010000052.1:0-17083 GCF_047719395.1 Propionibacterium sp. | reverse complement strand
GCTGCCGACGCCCGCTGACCCTCTCTGCTGCCGACGCCCGCTGACCCTCTCTGCTGCCGACGCCCGCTGACCCTCTCTGCTTCCGATGCCCGCTGACCCTCTCTGCTTCCGATGCCCGCTGGCATCCCCGCATTGCGGGTGAGCATAATCGCAGGGTGCGAAATGTGGTGCTGTTGGGCAGTACGGGTTCAATCGGGACGCAGACCTGCGAGGTCATCGACGACCATCGTGACAGCTTCCGAATTGTCGGCATGGGTGCTGGCGGGGGACATCTTTCCCAGCTCGCCCGGCAGGCCGTGCACTTCGGTGTGCCAGTGGTGGGCATCGCGAATCCTGGCCTCGAGGACGAGTTCTTGGCCCGGTTCGAGGCTGCTGGTGGCACGACCCGTCCCCGCCTGGTGAGTGGGCCGCAGGCCAATATCGAGCTGGCGCAGCTGCCCGCGGACATCGTGCTCAATGCCATCACCGGCTCCGCCGGTCTGCTTGCCACCATGGCCACCCTGGCTGCCGGAACCCGGCTGGCCCTGGCGAACAAGGAGTCCCTGGTGATCGGTGGCCGGCTGGTCACCGATGCCGCCGCCCCCGGGCAGATGGTGGCTGTCGATTCGGAGCACTCCGCTTTCGCCCAGTGCCTGCGTGGCGGTGGCCGGCAAGAAGTGCGCCGCCTGGTGCTCACCGCGTCCGGCGGCCCCTTCAGGGGCATGACCCGCGATCAGCTCCGCCATGTCACCCCTGAGCAGGCGCTGGCGCATCCGACCTGGCAGATGGGTCGCGTCATCACGATCAATTCCGCGACGCTGGTCAACAAGGGCTTGGAGCTGCTCGAGGCGGCCCTGCTCTACGACGTGGCCCTCGACGACATCCAGGTGGTGGTGCATCCCCAGTCGATCGTGCACTCCGGAGTGGAGTTCGCCGACGGCGCGACGATCCTGCAGGCCTCCCCACCCGACATGAAACTGCCGATCGGGCTGGCGCTCACCTGGCCGGAGCGGATGCCGGATGTCGCCCGGGCCTGCGACTGGACGACTGCTGCCTCCTGGACATTCGAGCCGCTCGACTCCGAGAGCTTCCCGGCCGTGGAACTGGCTCGCAAGGCCGGCCGCGCCGGAGGCACGGCGCCGGCGGTGCTCAACGGCGCCAACGAGGTCTGTGTGGACGCCTTCTGCAAGGGGCAGATCGGTTTCCTGGACATCACCGAAACCATCGCGCAGGTGCTGGACCATCACTTGAGCAGCAACCACGTGCCGGACGGGCAACTGAGCGTCCAGGCGGTCCTCGATGCGGATGACTGGGCCCGGGGCCAGGCCTGCGCAGTGTGCAGGAGCCGGGGGTGAGCCCCGCGAGCGCTCCAGGTGGGCTGGGCAGTCCCGGCTACGCTGGGGCCATGGTCGATCTGCCCGTCATCCCCCTGCAATCCGTCGCACCGAAGCCCGTCGCATCCCTAGCGCAGCGCCGTAGGACCCGCAAGATTCACTGCGGAAGCGTGGATGTCGGGGGAGATGCTCCGATTTCGGTGCAGTCCATGGCCACCACACTGACCGCAGACATCAATGCCACCCTTCAACAGATCGCCCAGCTCACCTCTGCCGGTTGCGACATCGTGCGCGTCGCCGTGCCCTCCCAGGATGATGCGGCAGCCCTACCAGCCCTGGCCGCCAAGTCTCCGATTCCCCTGGTGGCCGACATCCACTTCAACCCGAAGTACGTCTTCGCGGCCATCGAGGCCGGCTGTGCCGGCGTCCGGGTGAACCCGGGCAATATCAAGACCTTCGACGACAAGGTGGCCGACATTGCGAAGGCAGCCACCGATCACGGCACCGGTCTGCGTATCGGCATCAATGCAGGCTCGCTCGACACGCGCCTGGCAGCTATGTACCAGACCGACCCCGCGGGCGCCCTCGTGCAGTCAGCGCTCAATGAGGCCAAGCTGTTCGAGGATGTGGGTTTCCATGATTTCGCGATCTCGGTGAAGCATCACGACCCGGTGGTGATGGTGCAGGCCTATCGCCGGCTGTCGCAGGCGTGCGACTACCCGCTGCATCTCGGCGTCACCGAGGCCGGACCCGCCTTCCAGGGGACTATCAAGTCCTCAGTGGCCTTCGGGGCTCTGCTCGCCGAGGGCATCGGAGACACCATCCGTGTCTCGCTCAGTGCCGATCCGGTGGAAGAGGTGAAGGTCGGCGTGAAGATCCTCGAGGCCTTCAATCTCCGGCCCCGCCAGTTCGAGATCGTCAGCTGTCCCTCCTGCGGGCGTTCCCAGGTGGATGTGTATTCGCTGGCCAATCAGGTGACTGAAGCCCTGAAGGACATGACCGTCCCGATCCGGGTGGCCGTGATGGGGTGCGTGGTGAATGGCCCGGGGGAGGCCCGCGAGGCCGACCTCGGCGTGGCATCGGGCAATGGGAAGGGCCAGATCTTCGTGCACGGCAAGGTGATCCGCACCGTGCCCGAGAGTGAGATCGTCGCCACCCTCATCGAAGAGGCGCACAGGATCGCCGCGGATTTCCCCGGCGAAGGAAGCCCTGAAGTTCTACTCTAGAGGTTCTACTCTGATACCACACCTTGACTGATGCAGGGTTTGATCTGATGAAGGATTTCTAGTCTGATGCAGGGTCTGAACTGACAAGGGTTCCCAACAACGATGAAACAACTGATGCGAGGGCGCGTCCGGCCGCTGGGACAGCGGGACCTGCTGGCCGTCCGCGCTCTGTTGGATCGCGATCCGGTGTGCAATGTCTTCGTCAGTTCGAGACTGGACATCGGGGGCTTGAATTCGGCTGCCCTCGGCTGCAAGATCTACGGCTTCGAGCGCGATGGTGGACTCGTATCGCTGTGCCATGCCGGAGCGAATCTCGTGCCGGTGGGGTACGACGAAGAGGCGTTCGACGCCTTCACCGAGAAACTGGGTCCCCGTCGGTTCTCCCAGTCCATCATGGGTGCCGTGGACTGTGTGGACGCCCTGTACCAGCGGCTCTCGATGCGCTGGGGGGACGCCTGGGGGCAATGTCGGGAGAAGCGCATGCGGCAGCCCGTGATGAGCATCGAGGGGGAGTCGCCGGTGCCGCCGGACGTCCGGGTGCAGCCCGCGTCGGTGGACATCTTCGAGTCCTATTTCCATGCGGCGGTGCGCATGCACACCGAGGAGGTCGGCGTCTCGCCGCTGGATCCGGCGCACAGCTACGAGACCTATGTGATGGCGCTGATCCGTTCGGGCCGTGCCTTCGCCGGATACGACGCCGACACCCACCGGACCTGGTTCAAGGCAGACATCGGGTGCGCGCACGGCCGGCTGTGCCAGGTGCAGGGCGTGTGGGTGGATCCCGAGCTGCGCGGCAGGGGATTGTCGATTCCGGCGATGGCCCAGGTGGTGCGGCTGTGCCGCAAGGAGTACCCGGTGGTCACGCTGTACGTCAACGACTTCAACACCCGTGCTCGCAGGCTCTACGAGCACGTCGGCTTCCAGACGGTGGCCGAGCTGGCCACGATTCTCTACTGACGGTTCGCTGATCTGCGCCAGCACAGAGCCGGTGCGGAGTGGGCCGGTCCGCGGCCACTACGATGGGCAAGCACTGTCGAGAAAGGCAAGTCCTTCGTGATTACCCGCATGAGCAAGCTCTTCGTCCGGACCCTGCGGGATGATCCCGCCGATGCCGAGATCCCCTCCCACCGCTATCTCGTCCGGGCCGGCTATGTGCGCCGTGTCGCGCCCGGCATCTACTCCTGGCTGCCGCTCGGGCTGAAGGTGCTGCACAAGGTCGAGGCGATCGTGCGCGAGGAGATGGACGCCATCGGCGCCCAGGAGGTGCTGCTCCCGGCGTTGCTGCCCAAGGAGCCCTACGAGATCTCCGACCGGTGGACCGAGTACGGCCCCAATCTCTTCCGCCTGGTGGATCGCAAGGGCACCGAGATGCTGCTCGGGCCCACCCACGAGGAGATGTTCACCCTCATGGTGAAGGACATGTACTCCTCCTACAAGGACCTGCCGCTGGTCCTCTACCAGATCCAGAACAAGTACCGCGACGAGGCGCGTCCCCGCGCCGGCATCCTGCGCGGCCGGGAATTCGTCATGAAGGACTCCTACTCCTTCGACGTGGACGACGAGGGCCTGGACGCCAGCTACGCGCTGCATCGCGCTGCCTACATCAGGATCTTCGACCGACTCGGCTTCGAGTACGTCATCGTCGATGCCAATGCCGGTGCGATGGGCGGTTCTGCGTCCGAGGAGTTCCTGGCGATCGCAGAGAACGGGGAGGACACCTTCGTGCGCTCCCCGGGCGGTTATGCCGCCAATGTGGAGGCGGTGCACACCAATGCCGCCGCGCCGGTGCCCTTCGAGCAGGCACCCTCGGCCCACGTGGTCGACACCCCCGATGTGCCCACCATCGACACCCTCGTGGCGCTGGTCAACGATCGCTATCCGCGCGAGGACCGTGCCTGGACCGGCGCCGACACGCTCAAGAACATCGTCTTCATGACCGTCGCACCGGACGGCACCCGCACACCCGTCGTGATCGGGCTGCCGGGCGATCGTGAGGTCGATCCGAAGCGCCTGGAGGTGGCTGTGCAGCCGGCCGAGGTGGAGGCCTTCACCGAAGCCGACTTCGAGGCCTATCCGCAGCTGGTCAGGGGATACATCGGACCCGTGCGGGACGGCGAGGTCTTCCTGGGAGAGAGGGCCCCGGCCGGTATCCGTTACCTGCTCGACCCCCGTGTGGTGCCGGGAACCAGCTGGGTGACCGGCGCCAACCAGGACTGCAAGCATGTGCTCGGCCTGGTGGCGGGGCGCGGGGAGGCGGCAGGCCGCGTGGGCCATGTGGGCGCCCGCCGGGGGGGCCGCCCCCCAACCCTCACGCCCACGGTGGCGCCGCGGGGGGGCCGGCCCTGTTTGGCGGCCCCGACGGCGTGGCCGATGTGGCCGAGATCCGCGAGGGCGACCCGGCCCCTGATGGTTCCGGGCCGATGAGCCTGGCGCGTGGTGTTGAGATGGGTCACATCTTCCAGCTGGGCCGCAAGTACGCCGACTGCCTCGGGCTGAAGGTGCTGGACCGCAACGGGAAGCTCGTCACCGTGACGATGGGCAGCTATGGCATCGGCGTCTCGCGGGCCGTGGGCATGGTGGCCGAGGCCAACTGCGATGACAAGGGGCTCTGCTGGCCCCGCGAGCTGGCCCCCTATGAGGTGACGGTCATCGCCACCGGCAAGGGCGAGGAGATTCTCGCCAAGGCCACCGAGATCGCCGAGACCCTGGATGCACGCGGCGTGAGCGTCCTGCTCGACGACCGCAAGGCCTCCCCGGGTGTGAAGTTCAACGATTCCGAGCTGATGGGCATGCCCACCTCTGTGGTGGTGGGCAGGGGCCTGGCCAACGGCGTCGTGGAGGTGCGGGATCGCAGGAGCGGCGCCAGGCGCGAGGTCCCGGTCGGCGAGGCCGTCGAGGCAGTGCTCGCCGAGATCGGTCGGTGATTGCTCGGCTGCGGGCATGATTGCGCTCACCGGCTGGACGCTGGCCTGGCTGATCGGTGCCGCTCTGCTGGCCGGCTGGGTTGATGCCGTGGTCGGCGGCGGAGGCATCATCCAGCTCCCGGCCCTGCTCGTCGGGCTGCCTTCCGGAGTGCCGGTGGCGACCGTCTCGGGCACCAACAAGCTGAGTTCGGTGGCTGGAACCGCCACCGCCACGGTGAGCTATCTGCGCTCGGTCCGGGTTCGCTGGCAGGCGGCCGTGCCACTGGTGATGGCCGCCTGGGCGGGTTCCTCGACGGGTGCACATCTGGTGCGCCATGTGCCGAGGAAGTGGTTCACGCCCGTGGTACTGGTGGTGCTGGTCGGCATCGGCATCTACACCCTTCGCCGTCCGGAGCTCGGCCTGCAGCACAGTCCCCGCCGCCCAGGTATCGGGTCCATCGTCCTGTTGTGCGCGATCGGCCTGGTCATCGGCCTGTGGGACGGCCTGGTCGGCCCGGGAACCGGTTCCTTCCTCATCATCGCCCTGGTGGCCCTGCTCGGCTACGGTTTCCTGCAGGCGTCCGCACTGGCCAAGATCGCCAATCTCGCCACCAATCTGGGGGCGCTGGTCGTCTTCCTCGGCAGTGGCCACATCCTGTGGATGCCGGGTCTTCCGATGGCCGCGGCCAATCTCACCGGGGGACTGCTGGGTTCCCGGACCGCCATCAAGCACGGCTCGGCCTTCGTCAGGCGGGTCTTCCTGGTCGTCATCGTGGTGCTGGGCGTGCGGCTGGCCTGGCAGGTCGTCGAAGAGTTCGCGGGCTAGCAGCGAATGGACCCAACCCGGCGATTCGTCTGCACCCGGCGTCTACAGCCAACCGGGCCACCAGCTGAGCGGCACGCCGCGGGTGACCGGCTGAGGGCTCTGGGCCACCATCGAATCCATAGCCGAGGAGCGATCCGCGCCTGCCGAGGACGCCGCGACAGGTGCCCAACCGGCCAGTACTCCCGCTTCCAGCTGACCCCACAGCCGCGACCAGTCATTCGGGTCGTTGACATTGCCCGGCAGCGTGTAGTCGACCGCCGGGGCGGTGGGCGATGCGGAGGCTGCGGTGATCTGGACCGAGACCGCATTGCGCAGTCCCTGCACCTCGGTGAAACGGGCGCTCATCTGGGGTTCGTTGTTTCCCGAGCGGCCGATCATGCTCGTCAGTCCGAAACTGAGCTCGTCGATCCGGCTGAGCAGCACCTGGAGGGCCTCGGTGCGGGAGCCGACTGCGATCCGTGCCGGAACCGCGCTGCCCTGGGCGACAGGCGTGCCCAGCGAGGCACCGTCCGGATGAGCCGCGAACAGATGCGCACCGAAGCCCGCGAAGCAGTCCAACGACACCCACATCATCGCCATGGCGGGATCGGTCTGGGTGAGGGCGGTCTTGCGGTGGGACGCAGCGGTGGCCTGGTATTGCGAGGCCACCGCCTGCAACGCCTCCCCAAGACTGCCGGCTGCGGGCGAGGCCGAGGCCATCGCCTCCACAGGGGTGCGGTTCGTGGTCACCCCACCGAGCGGATCGGCCTGCAACAGCACCGTGACATGTGCTGAGTGCGCTCCGGAGGCTGCCGAACACCATTCCCGGAAACCGGCGGGCGCGGTCCACGCGGCTGCCTGCGCGGCGCATGCACCGGTCAGGGCAGCCAGAGCACTTTCCATCTGTGCGGCCTCGCGCCGGGCATCGTCGAGGGTGCCCACCGAAGGCGAAGGCTGGCCAGTCCCACCCCTGACGACGGGGGAGGGCGCGCATCCGACCAGTAGGCCGGCGCCGCACGCTGCCAGTACGGCCCTTCGTGAGATCACGTCATGAGATTAGCCCGCCGGATCGACGCCTATGCTTGACGGGCACACAGCCTGAATCGTTGTACGCCGCGCGCCACGGGCTGGCGGCAGCCAGCGGTACAAATGAACTCACAAACGAACGAGGGGGAAGCCGTGAAGCAATCGGCTTTGGTCGAGGTGGTCGAGCCGGTCGTCGTGGCCCGCGGCCTGGAATTGGACAAGCTCACGGTGGTGCGAGCAGGCGCTCGTTCCGTGTTGAGAATCACCCTGGACGGCGATGGCCCTGAGGGGCATGGTCCTGATCTCGACCAGATCGCCGATGCCACCCGGGACATCTCAGCCGCTCTGGATGCCAGTGATGCCACCGGCCAGGTTCCCTACACACTGGAGGTGAGTTCCCGCGGGGTCTCCGCACCGCTCACCAAACCCGCCCACTGGCGGCGCAATGCCGGCCACCTGGTGAAGGTGGTGCTGGATGACGACGAGGTGGTCGTCGGCCGGATCACCGCCGCCGACGAGGACGGCGCGGACCTTGACGTCGGCGCGAGCCCACGCCGGGTGGGCTATCCGGGCGTCCGCAAGGCCATCGTCCAGGTCGAAATGAAGAGGTCCAAATGATCGCCACGACCGGGCCGGAATATCGCACACAGCTGGAGGATTGACGTGGACATCGACATGACGGCGCTGCGCGCCATCGAACACGAGAAGGAAATCTCACTCGATTTTCTCGTCGAGGCACTGGAAGATGCCCTGCTCAACGCCTATCAGAAGACCGAGGACCCGAAGCCCGGCGCCCATGTGGTGCTCGATCGCCGCAGCGGACGGGTCTCGGTCATGGTCCCCGAGCTCGACGAAGAGGGTGAACAGATCGGCGAATACGACGACACCCCGGATGATTTCGGGCGGGTGGCGGCCGCCACCGCCCGGCAGGTGATCATGCAGCGGCTGCGTGAGGCCGAGGACGAGCAGCGCTACGGCAAGTTCAGCGGCGTTGAGGGCGATGTCGTCACCGGTGTCGTGCAGCAGGACCGTGATTCCAAGACCGTGCACGTGGACCTTGGCGACATCGAGGCGATCATGCCGCTCGCCGAGCAGGTGCCCGGCGAGAAGTACGCGCACGGCACCAGGCTGAAGGTCTACGTGGTGAGCGTGCGCAAGGAGGCTCGTGGCACGCAGGTCGTGGTCAGCCGCACCCATCCGAATCTGGTGCGCAAGCTGTTCTCCTTGGAGGTGCCCGAGATTGAGCAGGGCATCGTCGAGGTGATGGCGATTGCGCGGGAGTCGGGGCACCGGTCCAAGATCGCGGTGATCTCGCACAATCCCGATGTATCGGCCAAGGGAGCCTGCATCGGGCCGATGGGCCAGCGGGTGCGTGCCGTGATGCATGAGCTGAACGACGAGAAGATCGACATCATCGACTGGTCTGAGGACCCGGCGCGTTTCGTGGCGAATTCGCTCTCACCGGCCAAGACGGTGCAGGTCAAGGTGGTGGATCCCGCGACCCGTTCGGCGCGGGTCATCGTGCCCGACTACCAGCTCAGCCTGGCGATCGGGCGCGAGGGGCAGAATGTCCGGCTGGCCGCACGGCTCACCGGGTGGCGCATCGACATCCACCCGGACACCGCGCCGGACGCAGCTGGGGACGGGCCGGGGGATGGTCACCCATCTGAAGGCTGAACTTCACCGGGCGGGTGACTCCACAGTCAACTGACAGTTCGCTCTTGGGGGTCCGACAGCCGCGCCGGGTTTGTTTGCACATGGAGCCGAGGACCCAGGGGGTGGGGACCTCGGCTCCACTGCGTCCGTGCGCACCGTGCCCGTCTGCGCTGACAGCCGGACGATAATCTGGGCCGGTGCCCACATCCAGTCCTGAACGCACCTGCGTCGGGTGCCTGCGTCATGACAGTCCCGGGGCGATGGCCCGTTTCGTGCTGGACGACGAGCGGATCGTCTTCGATCCCGGCGGCAATGCGCCCGGTAGGGGTGCCTGGGTGCATCGTGACCAGGCCTGCTGGCATGACGCGGTGGGACGAGGCGGTTTTGCGCGCAGTTTTCGTGTCCGGGTGCGTGTTGACGCTGCCCAGCCGCCGCCTTTCGCCTGCTGAGGTCGCTCTTGGCCCCTGTCGCCATGGCAATTCGCGCTCGCCATTTGGTGATTGTGGGGGGTAGGAAGCTATCCTGACGTGTGCATGTGTCTTGCGTGCAGGTCAGCCACGTCGCATTTCTGCGGCGTGGACCAATCCTTGATCCGGAAAGTGGGCTAGCGCTCATGACTACTCGATGAGTACGCACCAATGAGCACAACCGACAACTAACTGGTCCTGGCCGCAGCCCGGACCTGGAGGAGAGTAGTGGCAAAGGTCCGCGTCTACGAGCTTGCCAAGGAGCTCGGGCTCAACAGCAAAGAGCTTCTTGCGAAGTTGAATGACATGGGGGAGTTCGTCCGATCGGCTTCCTCGACCATTGAAGCCCCGGTCGTCCGAAGGGTGACCGACAGGGTTCAATCCGAGAATTCCTCGGCCCAGAACGGGCCGACTGAAAGTGCTTCGACCCAGCACGGGTCGGCCAAGAAGGCCTCGGCCAGGGTGAGGCGTGCCTCCCCGCGCCCGGGCGCGACCGGAGTGCCAGGCCCCAAGCCGGGTCAGCATGCCCATGGCGCAAAGACGCCGGGCAGGACTCCCGCGGCCGCCGCCTCTGCGTCCGATGGGACGAAGGAGCCCGGGGCGCCTCAGGCGTCGCAGGCGAAGGATGCCTCCCCGGCAACCCCGTCCGCAGCCGCAACTGGGGTGTCCGCAGTGAAGCCTCATCCGGCATCTCACTCCGATGCCCCGACTCCCGGGGACGTGCGCGCCTCGCGTCAGCCACGGGCCACACCCAGGGCACCGAGTCCTCAGTCGGGCCCGGTGTCCAGCCCGGTGCCGCGTCCAGGTGCAGCACCTCGCCCCGGCACCAGGTCCACTTCCGCTGGCGCCCGGCCATCGGTTTCACCGTCCCAGCCGAGCACGGGACATCGTCCCGGAGCCGGGCAGCCAGGTCAGCCCTCGCACGCGCCGCAGCCGCGCACGCCTGATCGCAATGCCGGCGGGCACACGCCGTCTGCGCGTCCAGGGCCGCATCCGACTCCGCATCCCTCGCGTCCTGCTCCTCGCTCCGGTGCTTCCGGTGGCCTGCCGGGTGCGCACGCGCGCCGTGGTGGGGTTCCGCGTCCCGGTAACAATCCGTTCAGCTCTTCCCAGGGCATGGGCAAGACCCGTCGGCCGCAGGCCCCGGGTCATCAGGGTACGGGCGCCGGTGACGGACGTCGCGGCGCTCCTCGCCCCGGTGCTCCCCGCTCAGGGGGCAGTTCCACCGGCATGCCGCGTCCGGGTGGCACCTCCGGTCTGCCCAGGCCCAATCCGGCGATGATGCCCAAGCGGCACAACTCGCAGCTGGCCCCCGCGGGTCAGCGAGGCAGCACGGGCGGTCGTGGCGGTCGTGGCCGTGGTGGCTTCGGCGGGGGCCCGAATCGTGGCGGTGGCGGTTTCCGTCCCGGCGGTGGCCCCGGCGGCGGTCCGATGGGTGGCGGCCGTGGTGGCCGTGGCGGTCGCGGCGGTTCGGGTACCCAGGGTGCTTTCGGCCGTGGCGGCGGCAATCGTCGTGGCCGCAAGAGCCGTAAGCAGCGCAGGCAAGAGTTCGATGAGATGCAGGCCCCCTCGATGGGCGGCATGCACATCAAGAAGGGCAATGGCAGTACAGTTCGCCTGCGCAGGGGCTCCTCGCTGACGGATCTGGCCGAGAAGATCGGCGCCGATCCGGCGCAGCTCGTCCAGGTGCTGTTCAACATGGGTGAGATGATCACCGCCACCCAGTCGGTTCCCGATGAGACCCTCCAGGTGCTCGGCTCGGAGCTCAACTTCAAGATCGAGGTCGTCTCGCCCGAGGACGAGGACCGCGAACTGCTGGAGAGCTTCGACCTGGAGTTCGGCGAGAACGAGGGCGACGACGAGGATCTCGCGCCGCGTCCCCCTGTCGTCACCGTCATGGGCCATGTCGACCATGGCAAGACCAAGTTGCTGGACGCCATGCGGCACACCCATGTCGTGGAGGGCGAGGCCGGTGGCATCACCCAGTCGATCGGCGCCTATCAGGTACAGGCCGAGGTGGACGGCAACCCGAGGGCCATCACCTTCATCGACACCCCTGGTCACGAGGCGTTCACCGCCATGCGTGCCCGTGGTGCGAAGTCCACCGACATCGCGGTGTTGGTCGTGGCCGCCGATGACGGCGTGATGCCCCAGACGATTGAGGCCATGAATCACGCCAAGGCGGCAGATGTGCCGATCGTGGTGGCGGTGAACAAGATCGACAAGCCGGGCGCGGATCCCACGAAGGTGCGCGGCCAGCTCACCGAGTTCGACCTGGTGCCCGAGGAGTATGGCGGCGACACGATGTTCGTCGACGTCTCCGCAGTCACCCACGAGGGCCTGGACAAGTTGCTGGAGGCCATCATCCTGACCGCGGATGCGGCGCTGGATCTGCGGGCCAATCCCGACATGCCGGCCCAGGGCGTCGCGATCGAGGCCCATCTTGACAAGGGCCGTGGCCCGGTGGCCACCGCACTGGTCCAGCGCGGCACGCTGCGCAAGGGCGACTCGGTGGTTGCCGGTTCGGCCTATGGCCGTGTCCGTGCCCTGGTGAACGACCACGGCAAGCAGATCGACGAGGCTCCGCCCTCGATGCCTGTGCAGGTGATCGGACTGACCAATGTGCCCGGGGCTGGCGACAACTTCCTGGTCGTCGACGACGACAGGATGGCCCGCCAGATCGCCGAGAAGCGCGAGGCCAGGATGCGCGCGGCCCAGCAGGCGGCATCCAGCAGGCGGCGCACCCTCGACGAGCTCTTCGAGCAGATGGAGAAGGGCGAGACGGGCGAGCTGCTGCTCATCCTCAAGGGCGATTCGGCCGGTTCTGTCGAGGCTCTGGAGGATGCACTGTCGAAGATCGACGTGGGCGACGAGGTCGACCTGCGGGTCATCGACCGTGGCGTCGGCGCCATCACCGAGACCAATGTCTCGTTGGCAGCAGCCAGTGAGCCGCATGCGGTGATCATCGGTTTCAATGTGCGTCCCACGGTGCAGGCCACCCGGATGGCCGACCAGAACAATGTGGACGTCCGGTACTACACGGTCATCTACGATGCCATCGACGAGATCGAGGCCGCCCTCAAGGGCATGCTCAAGCCGGTCTACGAGGAGAAGCGCCTCGGCACCGCGGAGATCCGCGAGATCTTCCGCTCCTCCAAGGTGGGCAGCATCGCCGGTTGCATGGTTCTGGACGGCACGATCCATCGCAATTCCAAGGCTCGCCTGATCCGCGACGGTGTCGTCATCTCCGAGACGTCCATCGCCTCGCTGCGAAGGATGAAGGACGATGTGACCGAGGTGAGGGAGAGCTTCGAGTGCGGCCTCACCTTGAACAACTACTCCGACATCCACGTCGGTGACCAGATCGAGACCTACGAGATGGTTGAGAAACCGAGGGAGAAGTAGTGAGCAATCCACGCATCGGCAAGTTGGAGGAGCAGATCAAGTTCACGGTTGCTCAGTTGCTGCAGCAGAAGATCAAGGATCCCCGGCTCGGCTTCGTCACCGTGACCGAGGTGCGGCTCACCGGTGACACCCGGGATGCGACGGTCTTCTACACCGTGATGGGCGAGCCCGCCGCATGGGAGGCGAGTGCCGAGGCGCTCGAATCCGCCAAGGGCCTGATCCGCTCCACGGTCGCGAAGAAGCTCGACCTTCGCTCGGCACCGACGATCACCTTCGTGCCCGACGCCACCCAGCAGGCGGCGCAGGACATGGAGGAGCTGATCGTCAAGGCCCGTCGTCAGGACGCCGACCTGAGTATTCAGCGTGGCGAGCAGTATGCCGGCGAGGCCGATCCGTACCAGTCCGGCGATTCCGCCGCGCCGACTGACTGACGCACGAGTGAGCACGGCTCCTGCCTCAGGTGAGTCCGGTCTGCTGGTCGTCGACAAGCAGACCGGACTCACCTCCCAGCAGGTCGTCGGGCGCTGCCGGAGACTCTTCGGCACCCGCAAGGTGGGCCATGCAGGCACCCTCGACCCGATGGCCACCGGTGTGCTGCTGGTCGGGGTGAACCGGGCCACTCGCCTGCTGGGGCATCTGGCTCTGCATGACAAGAGCTATCGGGCCACCATCAGGCTCGGCGTCGCCACGGTGACCGACGACGCCGAGGGCGAGATCATTTCCCGGGTCGATGCATCCGGTGTGAGTGACGAGCGGATCGCCGAGGGGATGTCTGCGCTCACCGGCGACATCTTGCAGGTGCCCAGTTCGGTCTCGGCCATCAAGATCAACGGCCGGCGCGCCTATGCGCGCGTCCGGGGCGGAGAACAGGTGAGCCTTCCGGCGCGGCCGGTCACGGTCAGCCGATTCGCATGGCTCAGCGCATCCCGCCACGGGGACCTGATCGACCTGGATGTCGAGGTGGACTGCACAAAAGGCACCTACATCAGGGCCTTGGCCCGCGACCTGGGTGCGGGGCTCGGCGTCGGGGGACACCTCACGGCTCTGCGCCGCACCAGGATCGGGCGTTACACATTGGACGACGCCGTCGTGCTCGGCGATCCCCTGCTGGGTGCCACGGCACCGCAGCTCATGAGCATGGCCCGGGCGGCACGGCTCAGTTTCGCCGTGGTCGATGTGGATGCTGCTCAACGCGACGATGTGCTCGTAGGGCGTCCACTGGCACTGAGCCTGGAGACCAGCCCCACCGGGCTGATCGATCCGGACGGTCGGCTCATCGCGCTTTACCAGCCCGCCGGGCCAGAGCTCGCGAAGCCGCTGGCCGTCCTCGCGTGACCACGCACACGGAAATCACGGTTCTGGCCTGCGATGTGCGACGATGCCCGAGCTGGACTGCTGCTCCCTGGGGCTGAATTCTCTCCTGCCGCGACGAGGGACAGGAGTCCAGGACGAGCGGGCATTTCCGGGAGAGTCGCCGGGGTGGCCCGCGAATCGTGATTTCACAGGGGGCTTCGCGCGTCAAGAGACCGACCTGCGTATGCACATTTGGCCATCGTGTCGTCAGTGCAGCTGCACACATGAAAGCTTTCCAGCGCAATTCGCTGCTCGGATTCGCAGGCTTCGGCGGTCAGGTGGGAATGTTGCACATGCCCCCCGGCTGGCGCTGTCCGGCCGGGCCTGTGGGTCCCATATCTGCGAGCACGGACACGTCGGTGTGTCCGGGTAGTGCCAACACGAGGAAGTGTTCACATGGTTGCTCAGACCATTTCACCGGCTGCCATCTTCGGCTCCGAATTCCTGGGCAGTGCACTGCTCATGGTGCTCGGCGTCGGCGTTGTCGCCAACGCGCTGCTCCCCGAGACCAAGGGCCATGACGGTGGCTGGCAGATGATCGACTGGGGATGGGGCGTCGGTGTGCTGGCCGGTGTCTTCGCCGCCTATCGCACCGGCGGCCACCTGAATCCCGCAGTGACCATCGGGCTGACCGTGGCGGGCAAGGACCTTGCTCCGGGCATCCCGGCGACATTGCCCCATGTCATGACATACATCGCCGGGGAACTGTGCGGCGCCTTCGTCGGTGCGGTGCTGGCTTGGCTGGCATACAAGCAGCACTACGACCTGGACTGCGATCCTGCTCTCAAGCTGGGCACCTTCTCCACCGGCCCCCAGATCCGCAACTACGGATGGAATCTGGTCACCGAGATCATCGCGACCTATGTGCTGATCATCTGGGTGATCCTCTCCGGTTACACGAACGTGGCCACGATCACCGGTAGCGCGTCCATCCAGCAGATCAGCGGCTCCCTCATCGGCCCGCTCGGCGTCACCCTGCTCATCATGGGTATCGGCAATTCGCTCGGTGGCCCGACCGGATATGCCCTCAACCCCACCAGGGACCTGGGGCCGCGTATCGCGCATGCCATCCTGCCGATCAAGGGCAAGGGCTCGTCAGACTGGTCATATGCCTGGGTGCCGATCGTGGGCCCACTCACCGGTGCAGTGCTGGCCGGGCTGACCTACCAAATCTTCTGGTGAGCCCGGGCCGGGATCTCGTCACTTCGATCGAGGCAGATCACCGCAGTGACTCCCGGCCTTGGCCGCCGCTGCAACCATCCACCACATCACACAGGAGAACACGCAGATGAGCGCACACGACAAATATGTCCTGGCAATCGACGAAGGCACCACCTCCACCCGGGCCATCATCTTCGACCACGGCGGCCAGATCGTGGCGGTCGGCCAGCAGGAGTTCACGCAGTACTTCCCGCGGGCCGGTTGGGTCGAGCACGATCCGGTGGAGGTCTGGGACGCGATCCGAGCGGTTGTCGGGCAGGCCCTTTCCAAGGCCTCGATCAACAGGCACCAGCTCGCAGCCGTCGGTATCACCAATCAGCGTGAGACCGCGGTGGTCTGGGACCGGGAGACCGGCAAGCCGGTCTACAACGCGATCGTGTGGCAGGACACCCGCACCCAGAAGATCTGCGACGACCTGGCAGCCGGCGATGAGAGGGGAACCGATCGCTTCAAGGACATCTGCGGTCTTCCCCTTGCCACCTACTTCTCCGGACCGAAGGTGCGCTGGATTCTCGACAATGTCGAGGGTGCACGCGAGAAGGCCGAGGCCGGTCGGCTCGCGATGGGCACCATGGACACCTGGGTGCTGTGGAATCTCACCGGCGGCACCGAGGGCGGCCTTTTCATCACCGATGTCACCAATGCGTCCCGCACGATGCTCATGAACATCGCCTCCATGGAATGGGACGACCAGCTGATCGGGGCCATGGGTATCCCCAAGTCGATGCTGCCCGAGATCCGTTCCAGCTCCGAGTTCTACGGTGTCGGCCGTCCAACCGGTCTGCTGGTCGATACTCCGATCACCGGAATCCTCGGTGACCAGCAGGCTGCCACCTTCGGCCAGGCCTGTTTCGAGAAGGGCATGGCCAAGAACACCTATGGCACCGGCTGCTTCATGCTGCAGAACACCGGCATCGATCCGATCATTTCCAAGAACGGCCTGCTCACCACCGTCTGCTACAAGATCGGCGACCAGCCCACCGTCTACGCACTGGAGGGCTCCATCGCTGTTGCCGGTTCGCTGGTGCAGTGGCTGCGCGACAATCTGAAGCTGTTCAGCTCCGCTCCTGAGGTCGAGGAGCTCGCCGCCTCGGTGAAGGACAACGGCGGCGCCTACTTCGTGCCCGCCTTCTCCGGTCTCTTCGCGCCGTATTGGCGTCCGGATGCCCGCGGCGCGCTGGTCGGGCTGACCCGTTATGTCAACCGCGGCCACATCGCCCGCGCCGTGCTGGAATCCACCGCCTACCAGGCGCGCGAGGTGCTGGATGCCATGAAGGCCGATTCCGGTGTCGAACTGACACAGCTCAAGGTGGACGGCGGCATGACTTCCAATGAGCTGCTCATGCAGTTCCAAGCCGATCAGGTGGGCGTGCCGGTGGTCCGGCCGAAGGTGGCGGAGACCACCGCGCTGGGTGCGGCTTATGCAGCCGGCATCGCAGTGGGCTACTGGTCGAGTGAACAAGATGTGGTCGACAACTGGGCCGAGGACAAGTCGTGGCGTCCGGTCATGGCCGACAGCGAGCGTGACCGGCTGTTCCGCAACTGGAAGAAGGCCGTGACCAAGACCTTCGACTGGGTGGACGACGACGTCGTCGAGTGAGCCGAAGCACACAGAGGGCCTGTCCATCCCATGGGGTGTGAATGCGCTCATTGGTGTGGATATGGCAGAGCCCCACCTCCCCCGCTGTGCACCAGGGAGGAAGCCAGG
>NZ_JBDNTB010000051.1:0-20877 GCF_047719395.1 Propionibacterium sp. | reverse complement strand
CCCCCGTGGGGCGGGCGCCCCCGCCCGCCAACGTGCGCCGGGGCCCCACCACCACGCGGGCGACAAGCGTGATGCCCGCGGCCGTGGTGGGGGGGAGCCCGCCGCCGGCGGCGGCGAGCGATCTGCCTGGGGTGGCCGTGCCCTCCCAGGTGGCTTCCCCGACACCTCAGATCTCGATCATCCCTGCCGCACCGGTCAGCTCGGCGACGTCCTCGGCCTCGAGTGCCGCTGCGCCGAGCAGCCCAGCCGTGTCCACGCCCACGGTCAGCACATCCGCGCCCACTTCTTCGGCCAGCTCTGCGTCTTCGCCGGCCACCGGCGGGACGGGGCCTCGCTGATGGCGACCAGAAAAGGTCCGACGCCGCCAAATTCGGGTGATTCCTCTCGTCAGGGCCGGGCGCCGGCCGGCCGGCACGCCACCGGCAGGCAGCTGGGCTCGACGCACCCCCATCGCCAGCACGGCTCTGCGCACCGTCCTGCCTCACAGCCCCGGTCCCCTCGTCCCCATCACCTGCACCTGGCCTCGCCGGTGCGCAGAATCCAGGTCTTCCTGGCGCTGATCGCGTTGATCATCACGCTTCTGGCGGGCAGGGCGGTGACCCTGCAGGGCTTCGACTCGTCAGCGAACGCTGTTGCGGCGGCCGACCGGATGACCCAGAAGCGAACCCTGCAGCCCACCCGGGGATCACTGCTGGATCGCAATGGCGAGGTGCTCGCCAGCACCCAGCCCGCAGTCAAGGTGATCGCGGACCCGGCGTCGATCGCGACCAATGGCTACAACCCGGCCTCGCTCAACGCAACTCAGAGGGCCCGGCTGGCCGACCAGACGCCACGCCAGATCGCCGAGGTGTTGGTGAACTATCTGGGCGGCTCAACATCCGACTTCCTGCCCGGCCTGCGCAAGACCACTCAGTCCGATGGCACACCGAACCAGTACCAGGTGCTGGCGGCAAAGGTGCCCGCGGACACCTACCAGCAAATGCTCACTGCACTGAGCAAGGTCACCGATGACCTCGGTGACAAGGGCCTCTACGGAATCACCAAGGAGGATGACCCGGTGCGGGTCTATCCCTCGGGCACCCTGGCGTCCAATGTGGTGGGATTCGTCAACTCCGAGGGCGCCGGTGCCGGTGGGCTGGAGTACTACCTCAACGACAAGCTCTCCGGCAGCCCGGGCTACGAGCAGTTCGAGTCGAGCCAGTACGGGCGGATTCCGCTCGGCCATTCCACCCTCAAGTCGGCCACCAACGGCACCAGCTACGACCTGACCATCGACGCCGGCCTGCAGTACCAGGCCCAGCAGATCCTCAGCAGCCAGTTGACCAGTGCCAAGGCCATCTCGGGCTCCACCATCGTGATGAATGCCAAGACCGGGGAAGTGCTGGCGATGGCCACCGCTCCCAGCTTCGACTCGAACAATCCCGGTGCCTCCACGGCGGCCAGTCTCGGCAATCGTGCGGTGACCGACGCCTACGAGCCAGGTTCGGTGGAGAAGGTGTTCACGGTGGCCGCCCTGATGGATGCCGGACTCATCACGCCTGACACCAAGATCCAGGTGCCGGGCAAGCTGGAGTCGGGTGGCGGCTACATCAACGATGCTTCCACGCACTCCGGCAATCTCACCGTGCGCGGAATGATGTACTACTCGTCCAATATCGGCGCTGCCCTGGTGGCCCGCCAGATGGACAAGGCCAGGTTCCGGGATTATCTGGCCTCCTTCGGCCTCGGTTCGGTCACCGGAATCCAGCAGCCCGGCGAGAGTCCCGGCAGTCTTCCCTCGGCCGACATGGCTGACTACACCCTCGACCAGATCGCCTTCGGGCAGGGCATGTCGGTGACTGCCATACAGATGGCGGCGTCATTGGCGGGTGTGACCAATGGCGGCATCTATCATCAGCCGACCCTGCTGAAGTCCGCGACGGACGGGCAGGGCCACCCGGTGAGCCTGCCGGCCCAGACCAGCCGGAGAGTGATCTCCGAACAGGCGAGTGCCCAGGTGCGCGACACCATGGAGGCGGTGACCGCCGGTGGAACTGGGCAGTCCTCGAGGATGATCACCGGCTACAAGATGGGCGCCAAGTCGGGAACTGCGCAGACCATCAACCCCGCAACCGGCCGCTATGATACCGACCTGTACATGTCTTCCTATGTCACTGTCGCCCCGCTCGACGACCCGCAGATCCTCGTCTACACGACGGTGCAGGTGCATGGTCAGTACGGAGCCACGGTTGCCGGTCCGGTGTGCCGGTCCCTCATGCAGATTGCCCTGCCTCGCTACGGTGTGCTTCCGCAGGCGGATGTCCCTGTCGATACCGAACCCCTGACCTATGAGCCGTGATGACCACCAGCGATAACACCCCCGCGTCCACGATTCGTGCATTGCGCCCCCACCTGCCCGGCCGGGTACCGCTGTCCGAGCTGGGTGCTGGGCTCGATCTGCAGATCCCGGCCGGTGCCGCCGACCTGGGAATCATCGACATCGAACTCGACTCACGGGCCGCAGGTGACGGCAGTCTCTATGTGGGCCTGCCCGGCACCAGGACGCACGGCGCCCGCTTCGCCGGTCAGGCAGCTGCACAGGGCGCGGTGGCCGTCCTCACCGATCCCGAAGGTGCGCGGCTGGCCGAGGGACAGGGCATCCCGGTGGTGGTGGCCGCCGATCCGCGTCATGCCATGGCGCTGTTGGCGGCAAGACTTTTCGGCGAGCCCGCCCAGCACCTGCTGATGCTCGGCCTGACCGGCACGAACGGCAAGACCACCACGGCCTTCCTCGTCGAGGCGGCGCTGGCCGCCGCCGGCCTTCATGTCGGGACGATCGGTACCAACGGTTTCCGGCTGGACGCCAGGACGCTCCCCAGCTCGCGCACCACCATCACCACCCCGGAGTCCAGCGATCTGCAGGCCCTGCTCGCCGTGATGAGACAGGGCGGAGCCGCTGCGGTGGTCATGGAGGCCTCGTCAGTGGCGCTGTACCAGGAGCGGGTGGACGGCGTCTATTTCGATGTCGCCGGCTTCACCAATCTGGGTCGCGACCATCTCGACTTCCACAAGACCCAAGAGGCCTATTTCGAGGCCAAGGCGAAACTCTTCACCGCGGCCATGTGCCGCCGGGCGGTCATCAACGCCGACGACCCGTGGGGCCGGATCCTGGTCGAAAGGGCCCGCTCTGCCGGGGCACCGGAGGTCGTCACCACGGGATTCGACGCCGGGCGCGACTACCGGGTGCTGTCCTTCGAGCCCAACGAGCAGGGCGGCGAGCACATCGAGCTGGACGCCGCCGGGCGCCGGCTCGGCATCGACATCGCTCTGCCCGGCCGCTACAACGTCGCCAATGCTGCCACCTGCGTGGCGATGATCGACCAGGCGGGAATCGACCTGGATCAGGCGGTGCCTGGCATGGCACACGCCCAGGTGCCGGGCCGCATGCAGCGGGTCCATCTGGGGCCGGGCGCGCCGCGGGTCTATGTGGACTTCGCGCACACCCCGCAGGCCGTGGAGTCGGCACTGAGCGCACTGCACGGCCGCACCATCGTCGTGCTGGGAGCCGGTGGCGATCGGGACAAGGCCAAACGAGTCCCGATGGGTGACATCGCAGCTGAGCACGCCGATGTCGTCGTGGTGACCGATGACAATCCGCGCAGCGAGGATCCGGCTGCCATCCGCGCCGAACTGCTCCGCGGCGCCGCGGGGCACCCCGGAGTCGAGGTGCTCGACGGTGGGGACCGTTCCCATGCCATCGGGATGGCGCTGCGACTGGCAGGCCCCGACGATGCGCTGGCAGTGCTCGGCAAGGGTCACGAAACAACACAGGAGATCGAGGGCGTGCGTCATCCGTTCGACGACGTCGCGGAAGTCACACGGCAGTGGGCACAACTCCACAGCGAGCCGAAGGGACATTGAGGTGCTCAGCAGGACTACAGGTGAATTGGCCCGGATCATCGAGGATCACGGCTGCCCATGCCGGGTGGTGGGGCGGGCAGACGTGCGCGTCGGGCCAGATGTCGTCATCGACACCCGTCGGGTCGGTCCTGGCTCCCTGTTCGTGGGGCTGCCCGGAAGTCATGTCGACGGCTCCGATCTGGCAGCGGATGCGGCCTCGGCGGGCGCCGCAGCGGCGCTGGTCGGGCACGTGACCGATGCCGGCATCCCGCTGCTCGTCGTCTCCGACACCCAGCAGGGACTGACCGCACTGGCCACCGGCCTGGTCGCCGAGCAGATCGCCCGCGGCATGATCACCTTCGCCATCACCGGATCCAGCGGCAAGACCTCCACCAAGGACCTGCTCGCCCAGATCCTCATGGCGGCAGGTCCCACGGTGAGCCCGCTGGGCAATCACAACAACGAGATCGGCGTACCGCTGACCGCCTGCGCGGTGGACGAGTCCACTCGCTTCCTGGTCAGTGAAATGGGTGCCCGCAATGTCGGCCACATCGCGAATCTGTGCCGGATCGTCCCGCCGATCGTCTCCACGGTGCTCAATGTGGGCACCGCACACCTGGGAATCTTCGGTTCCCAGGACGCGATCGCGCTGGCGAAGGGCGAGATCGTCGAGGCGCTGCCGGCCGACGGCTGGGCAGTGCTCAATGCCGACGACCCACGGGTGGACGCGATGGAATCGCGCACTCACGCCCGGACTGCCCGCTGGTCGGTGTCGGACGGGGCGGCCGGGTCTTCGCCCGCCCCCCGCGCCGAATTGGCCGTCACGGCGGACCACATCAGCTTCGATGACTTGCAGCGCGGCTCCTTCAGCCTGCACGTGCACACCGAGGGCGAGTGGAGCTCCGAGACCGTCCATCTCGGCCTGATCGGCGCCCACCAGGTGCGCAATGCGGTGGCTGCCGCCACCATGGCGCTGGCCGCGGGGCTCGACCTCGGCACCGTTGCCGGCGCACTCAGCCAGGCCACCACCAGGTCGCCGCTGCGGATGGAACTGCACGAGACCCCGGGCGGGGCGGCAGTCATCGATGACTGCTACAACGCCAACCCGGAGTCGACGCTGGCAGCGATCCGGGCGCTTGCCGCCATCGGGCAGTCACGCAGGCTCCGACATCCGAAGGCCCGCACCATCCTGGTGCTCGGCGACATGGCCGAGCTGGGCCCGCAGGCGGCGCGGTTGCACACCGAGGTGGCGGCCGAGGCGGCGCGCTCGGGCATCACCGAGGTGATCGGCGTCGGTGAGTTCGGTGCCACCGTCGCCGATGCCGCGCGTGCTGGCGGTGCACTCGCCCGGCGCGCCGAACGGCAGGACGTGCCTGGACTCATAGAGTTGTGTCCCGGCGATGTCGTGCTCGTCAAGGCCAGCAGGGTGCTGCACCTGGAGGACGTCACTGCCGAGCTGCTGCGCCGCAGCACCGGCGCGGGAGAGGGAAGGGTGCCCAGGTGATCACGATTCTGACTGCCGGAGTGGTCGCGCTCGTCGCGACGCTCATCGGCACCAAGTACTTCATCGTCTTCCTCGTGCATCGTGGCTACGGACAATTCATCCGCGACGACGGGCCCACCACCCATCGCACCAAGCGCGGTACCGCCACCATGGGTGGTGCGGTACTGATAGCTGCCGCCGTGGTCGGCTATTTCCTCGCCCATCTCATCTCCGGATCCCGGATCACCATTTCGGGTGTGCTCCTGATGGCCCTGCTGACGGCCGCCGGATTCATCGGATTCCTGGACGACTGGACCAAGATCAGCGAGCAGCGCTCGCTGGGGCTGACGCCGCGGGCCAAACTCGTCGGGCAGATCAGCGTGGGCGTCGCCTTCGCGGTGGCCTCGCTCCTCTTCCCCTCACCGGGTGGAAATGTCGGAGCGCGGCCGGCCAGCGTCTACATATCCCTGACGCACAACATCGATTGGCTGCGGTTGCCGGTCGTCCTGGCCATCATCTGGATGGTGGTGCTGATCACCGGTTTCTCCAATGCGGTGAACCTCACCGATGGCCTGGATGGGCTGGCGACCGGTGCGTCGACCATGGTCTTCGCGGCCTTCACGCTCATCGGCATCTTCGAGTCGAACCAGTTGTGCCACGGCGGGGCTGTCTCGGCGCGCTGCTACGACGTGCGAGATCCGAACGACCTGGCAGTGGTCTCCGTCGCGCTCGCCGCAGCCTGTTTCGGCTTCCTGTGGTGGAATGCGAAACCGGCGAAGATCTTCATGGGCGACACGGGTTCACTGGCTCTCGGAGCGGCGATGGCCGGCCTGGCGATCTACACCCGCACCGAACTGCTGCTGATCCTGCTCGGCATGCTGTTCGTCATCGAGACCCTGTCGGTGATGATCCAGGTCACCTACTTCAGATATTCCGGCGGCAAACGGGTATTCAAGATGGCGCCCCTGCACCATCACTTCGAGCTGGTCGGCTGGGACGAGGCCACGGTGGTCGTGCGGTTCTGGATCATCTGCGGAGTGACAGTGGCGGCAGGGCTTGGACTCTTCTACGGCGGATGGGTGTGGGGATGGTGAATTCGCACGACATGAGTTCGGTCAGGAAGTGGATCGCCACGGCGGATCGGACTGCGCCGTGGCCGCAAGCCCATGTGGTGGTGGCCGGCCTCGGCACCTCAGGTTTCGCCTCGGCCGACGCGATGCTGGAGTTGGGCGCCAGGGTCACCGTGCTCGACGACTCCGAGACCGACACCCTTCGCGAGCGGGCCACTCTGCTGGACACCCTCGGCGCGACGGTGCGGCTCGGCCCGGGTTCCACCGCGGCGTTGCCCGCGGACGCCGATGTGGTCATCACCTCGCCCGGCTGGCGCCCCGACTGGCCGTTGCTGGCGGCCGCCGCTGCTCGCGACACCCCGATCTGGGGGGAGCCCGAGCTGGCCTGGCGGCTCATGCACCCCGACCGTGTGGTGCCCTGGCTGGGTGTCACCGGTACCAATGGCAAGACCACCACCACGCAGATGGTGGACTCCATGCTGCAGGCGGCCGGATACCGGTCCGCTGCCGTGGGCAACATCGGCCGTCCCATCATCGAGGCGATCAACGATCCGGTCGGTTATCAGGTCTTCGCCGTGGAACTGTCCAGTTTCCAACTGCACTGGTCCAGCTCGCTGAGCCTGCACTCTGCCGCCGTGCTCAATCTGCATCCCGATCACCTGGAGTGGTACGCCTACGCCGGTGACACCGCTGCCGCGATGGCCGCCTACGGCGCCGACAAGGCGCGCATCTTCCAGCGCGTGCAGCACTCGTGCGTCTACAACGTGGCCGAGGTCGCCACCCGGGAAATGGTGGAGCAGGCCGATGTGGTGGAGGGTGCCCGCGCGATCGGTTTCACCTCCGGCATCCCACAGGTCGCCGAACTCGGGGTGGTCGACGAGCTCATCGTGGACCGGGCCTTCGTCCAGCAACGCCAGACCTCAGCGCTGCCGCTGGCCAGCATCCATGACGTGCACCCCTTCGCCCCGCACAATGTCGAGAATGCGCTCGCAGCTGCTGCCCTGGTGCGCAGCTTCGGCGTCCAGGCCACGGCGGTGAAACAGGGCCTGCTGAATCTGCGGCTGGGCGGGCACCGAATTGAGACCATCGCCGAGGACGAGGGGGTGCGCTGGGTGGACGATTCGAAGGCCACCAACCCGCATGCCGCGAATTCCTCGATGCGAGCCTTCGAGAACATCGTCTGGATTGCCGGTGGCCAGGCCAAGGGAACATCATTCGACGAGCTGGTGACCCGCCACCACGACAGGCTGCGCGCCGCGATTCTGCTGGGTGTCGACCGTGAGGTGATCGCCGAGGCGCTGCACAGGCATGCACCCGAGGTGCCCATCGTCATGCTGGACGGCACCTCCACCGGTGCGCATGGCGTCATGGCGGAGGCGGTGAGCGAGGCTGCCCGGCTTGCCCGCGCCGGGGACACGGTACTCATGGCTCCTGGCTGCGCCTCGAAGGACATCTGGCCCGGCTATGCGGCGCGCGGCGACGATTTCGCCGCAGCCGTGCGTGCTGTGACAGGCCAGCACGGGAAATGAGCACGATGTTCCAGAACGGCGAGATCTCGCGGCGCAGGGGAGCGACGTCCGAAGACCAGGAATTCTCCGAGGCCGCCGGCGCACCCTCGGACGAGCAGACCGGTGGCTTTCGTGGCGCACTTGCCCGGCTGGTGGCCAGTCCGCTGGCCGACTACTTCCTGGTGCTTGTCTCGGCCGGCCTGCTGGTGGTCCTCGGCGTGTTCATGGTGCTCAGTTCCTCCTCGGTCTACGCCGAGGCGAACATGGGCAATCCCTACTACTTCTTCATCCGCCAGATCATCTGGCTGTTCGTCGGAATCCCGATGGCCTGGTGGATGTCGCGGCGCAGCGAGAACTTCCTCAAACTGTCCGGCTGGGTGGTGGTGGGCGGCGCCGTGCTGGCTGAACTGCTCGTGCTGTTCACCCCCCTCGGGGTGCCACCCAGCGGGATCAGCGACAAGGGCAACCGCAACTGGTTGTACATCGGCGGTCAGAGCCTGCAACCATCCGAATTCGCCAAACTCGGACTCATCCTGTGGGCATCCGGGGTGCTCGCGAATCGCACCAAGACACTGGACCAGCCCAAGCGCCTGTTCATCCCCTTCGTGCCTGTCTTCGCGGTCATCCTCGGCCTGGTGCTGGTCGGCGGGGACCTGGGAACGGCCATCATCATCGGCTTCATCATGTTCTGCCTGCTGTGGTTCGCCGGCGCGCCGATCTGGACGCTGCTGTTGATGCTGGCCTGCGGGGCGGCCGGCGCCGGCGCCATGATCGTCTCGGCCCCGATGCGGATGCAGCGGGTCGAGGCATTCTTGAGCGGGTCGTCCACGGTGGGCTCCTCGGAGCAGCCGCTCAATGCCCTCTATGCGCTGGCCACCGGAGGCTGGTGGGGTGTGGGGCTCGGAGCCTCGCGCGCCAAATGGGGAGGACTGTACGACGGAGCCCTCAACGACTATGTCTTCGCGGTGCTGGGTGAGGAGCTGGGTCTGCTCGGCACGCTCACGGTCATCGCGCTGTTCCTGGTGCTCGGCGCCGCCGGACTGAGAGTCGCCCTGAAGAGCGACAGGGTCTTCTGGCGACTCGCCAGCGCCGGGGTCACCGCCTGGCTGGTGGGCCAGGCCTGCATGAATATCGCCATGGCCATGAAGCTGTTGCCCGTCGTCGGTGTGCCGCTGCCGTTCATCAGCTACGGCGGCTCGGCTCTGCTGGCCGATCTCCTCGGCGTCGGCGTGCTGCTCGCCGCCGCGCGTCATGAACCACGTGCCCGGGAGGCCCTCGCCGCCCCAGGGCCAAAGCCCGAACCGGTGCGCGTGAGCACGGTGCTCGGCAGGAAGGGATGAAGATGGTCAGTGTCGTTCTGGCTGGTGGAGGGACCGCAGGTCACACCTCGCCACTCATCGCCACCGCGGAACAGCTGTGTGCACTCGATCCAGACGTGCGGCTGCAATGCGTCGGCACGCCGAAGGGCCTGGAGAAGAGGGTCATCCCCAGGGCCGGCCTGCCGTTGGCACTGATCCCCGCGGTGCCGCTGCCGCGCAAGCTGAACACCGACCTGCTGCGGCTGCCCGCCAGGCTCACCGGGGCGGTCAACCAGGCACGCAGGATCGTGAAGGACGCCCACGCTGATGTCGTGGTCGGTTTCGGGGGTTATGTCTCGATGCCGGTCTATTTCGCCGCCTTCCTCTCCCGGGTGCCGGTGGTGATCCACGAGCAGAATGCCCTGCCGGGTATCGCCAACAAGGTTGCTTCCCGTTTCGCGGCGGCCGTGCTCACCAGTTTCCCCGGTACTCCACTGCCCGATGCCCGCCAGGTCGGACTGCCGGTACGGAAGGCCATCGCGCAGCTGGCAGAACAGGGCCGCGACACCCGCCGATCCGAGGCCCGGGAACGCTTCGGGCTCCGCGAGGACCAGCCGGTGCTGCTGGTGAGCGGAGGCTCTTCCGGTGCGCGGTCCCTCAACCAGGCCACCATGGCAGCTCGCGATGAGCTGCTGGCCCAGGGCATTCAGGTGCTGCACGTGATCGGTGCCAGGGACTTCGACGACGACCAGCCGGTCACCGACGGGGCCACCGGGGCCGGTTACCATCCGCTGGGCTATGTGGACGACATGGACCTGGCCTATGCCGCCGCCGATCTGATGCTCGGGCGGAGCGGGGCCGGCACCGTGGTGGAGACAGCTGTGGTCGGCCTTCCGGCGATCCTGGTTCCGTTGCCCTATGGAAATGGCGAGCAGGCCCGCAATGCGACACCCCTGGTCGACGCTGGCGCTGCAGTGCTGGTGCCCGACGACGAGTTGGATGCCGCTCGTCTGCTGGCCGAGACCATTCCGCTGCTCACCTCACCCGAACGCCTCGCGGCCATGTCGGCCGCCGAGCAGCGAGTCATGCCAGCCGGTGCCGCCCAACGCGTGGCATCAGTCGTCCTGGAGGAGGCCCGACGATGACACTCCTGACACCTGTGGACCTGGTCCCTCCCGAGCAGCTCGGGACGGTGCACTTCGTCGCGATGGGCGGCTCGGGCATGAGCGGCGTCGCGATGGCCTACCACGAGCGCGGTGTCCCGGTGAGCGGATGCGACCAGGTGGATTCCCCGACGCTGCGCCAGCTGGCGGACACCGGCATCCGGACCTGGGTGGGACACGACATCGCCCATCTCGACGGCATCTCCACCCTGGTGGTGTCCAGCGCCATCCGTGAGGACAACATCGAGGTCGTCGAGGCCAGGCGGAGGGGCCTGCGCATCTGGCACCGCTCCGCGGCGCTGGCTGCACTCATGCTGGGCCACGACACGGTGTCGGTGGCCGGCACACACGGCAAGACGACGACCACCTCGATGATCGCCACCATGGCGGCCCGGGCCGGCGCCGAGCCCAGCTATGTCGTCGGCTCTCCACTCGCCAGCACCCGCACCAGCGCGAACATCGGCAGCGGTCGTCCCTTCATCGTGGAGGCCGACGAGTCTGACGGAAGCTTTCTGCAGTACCCCACCCAGATCGCCGTCATCACCAATGTCGAAACCGATCACCTCGACAACTGGGGGACTCACGAGCGCTATGCGCAGGGCTTCGAGCGCTTCGCCACCGGGCCCGACGTGAGAGCGGTCGTGATCGATGCCGATGACACCGGCACCCGTGAACTCACCGGCCGGCTACGGGCGATGCCCTCTGCTGGGCGGCGGGTGATCAGCTACGGCGAGGATCCCTCGGCGGACGTGCGGTTGCGCGATGTCGTCCTGGAGGGCATGCACTCCAGCGCCACCCTGGACTTCGAGGGAGATTCCTACCAGCTGGCGCTGAATGTGCCCGGACGCCACAATCTGTGGAATGCCAGTGCCGCTTTCGTGGCCGGCAGGCTCCTCGGTCTGGACGCCACGGACCTGATCGCCGGTGCCAGCGCATTCGCCGGGAATCTGCGCCGCTTCCAGCCGGTCGGGCAGGTGCCCCTGCCCGGTGGCCGGCTGGCGCTCTTCGACGACTACGCGCACCATCCCACCGAGATCAGAGCGGCCCTGGCGGCTGCCCGTCATGCCGTGCCCGGCGGACGCCTGGTGGCCTGTTTCCAGCCGCACCTGTACAGCCGAACCCAAGAATTCGCCGAAGAGTTCGGTGCGGCCCTTGCGCTCGCCGATGTCGTCGTCGTCACAGACATCTACGGGGCGCGAGAGGATCCGGTGCCGGGGGTGACAGGGCAATTGGTGGCCGATGCCGCTGCCCGATCGGGTGCCGACACGCACTATGTGGCTGACAAGACACGACTGCCGGCGGCTCTGGCCCAGCTTGTCCGGGGAGGGGATCTCGTGATGACCCTGGGGGCTGGAGACATCACCCTGGTCGGCCCCTTGCTGCTGGAGCAGCTGAAATCCGGCGGCTCCGGCGCCAGCCGATGAGTTCGGAGGGGATCGCCGCCGCAGGCCCCGGCAAGATCTTGCGGCGACAGACCCGGCGACATCGCCGCCGGCGCAGGCTGCTCGGCATTGCGGCCATCGTGGCGGCACTGCTGGTCCTCACCTGGGTGGTCGTGTACTCCCCGCTTCTGGTGAGCCGGCAGGTCCTGGTGAAGGGGAGTCAGCTGGCCGACCAGCAGCAGATCCTGGACGCGGCCCAGGTCCCGATGGGCGTACCACTGGCTCAGCTGGACACCAGAGCCATAGCCGGCCGGGTGTCGGCACTGCCCGCAATCGCCGTGGCGAAGGTCAGCCCCGCCTGGCCCAGTTCGGTGGAGATCCAGGTCACCGACCGCAGTATCGCCTACCAGCGCCCGGACGGGAACCAGTACCAGTGGATCGACGCCCACGGCGTCATCTTCCACAGCTCACCGGACCGCCAGCAGGTGCCGGTGGCGGACCTGCCGAGCACCCAGGATCAGCAATTGCTCGCCGATGTGGCCACAGTGGTCACAGCTCTGCCGCCCGATGTGCGCGGCCGCGTGCAGTCCCTGCAGGCGAGTTCACCCCACAACATCCTCGTGGTGCTGGACCGCCAGCAGAGCATCTTCTGGGGCAGTGCTGACCAGTCTGACCTCAAGGCCAGCCTGTTGTCGGTATTGCTCGCCCAGCCCGGCAATGTCATCGATGTCTCCTCGCCATCCCATCCGGCCATAAAATGAGGCAGTGCGGCCTCCTTCCCCGTACCATTCCGCCGTATCCCTGCGGGGCGGCACGGCAGGCCATGGGGGAGCTGAGGGGAAACTCAATGTCTCGACCACAGGTCGAGGCTCGGTGCGCATCACGGCGGATGCGTTGGACACCCCTGGACGGCTCTCATAGCCTTAGGCTGCGCGGCCCGCTTGTACCCAACCGGCGGTGATCGTTCCCAGCAACAGGTCGGTACGGTGGTCACCACGAAGCGGATCACTGAGGAAGAGGCGGACTCCCGTGGCAACAGCGTCGCAAAATTATCTGGCGGTCATCAAAGTGGTGGGCGTCGGTGGTGGCGGCGTCAATGCGGTGAACCGCATGATCGAGGAAGGCCTCAAGGGCGTCGAGTTCATCGCGGTGAACACCGATGCGCAGGCTCTGCTCATGAGCGATGCCGATGTGAAGCTCGACATCGGCCGTGAACTGACCCGGGGGCTCGGCGCAGGAGCCGATCCCGAGAAGGGCCAGCAGGCAGCCGAGGACCACTCCGATGAGATCGAGGAGACCCTGAAGGGCGCCGACATGGTCTTCGTCACCGCCGGCGAGGGCGGCGGAACCGGCACCGGCGGCGCACCCGTGGTCGCCAAGATCGCCCGTTCGCTCGGCGCGCTGACCATCGGCGTGGTCACCCGTCCCTTCAGCTTCGAGGGCCGTCGTCGATCCAACCAGGCAGAGGGCGGCGTGGACCGGCTCTCCGAAGAGGTCGACACCCTCATCGTCATCCCCAACGACAAACTGCTGGAGATGACCGACCAGCAGATGGCAATACTTGATGCCTTCAAGCAGGCCGACCAGGTGCTCATGCAGGGCGTTTCCGGCATCACCGAACTCATCACCACTCCCGGCCTGATCAATCTCGACTTCGCCGACGTGAAGTCGGTCATGAGCAATGCCGGCTCGGCCCTGATGGGAATCGGCTCCGCCCGCGGTGAGGACCGTGCGAAGACCGCAGCCGAGGAGGCCATCAACAGCCCCCTGCTGGAGGCCACCATCGACGGCGCCAAGGGTGTGCTGCTGTCCATCGCAGGAGGTTCCGACCTCGGCCTGTTCGAGGTCAGTGAAGCGGCCAATCTGATAGAGCAGGCTGCCGCCGACGACGCCAACATCATCTTCGGCACCGTCATTGACGATGCGCTGGGCGACGAGGTCCGGGTCACCGTCATCGCCGCCGGATTCGAGGGCGACCAGGGCCCGCAGAATCGCGCCGAGGTCCGTGATCGGCCTGCACAGTCTGCCCAGCCCGCGGGCGGCCGGGTACCGGCTGCCAAGCAGGCGCTGCCGACGCAGACGCGTCCCGTCCAGCCCCAGAACCCGGGTCTGCGGAGCGCCTCGCGTACACCCATCGGAGAACACGCCCAGGACGACGACGAGCCGACCCGCAACACGTCGCGTCCTCAGCAGCCCTCGCAGTTCACCCCACCGCCGCCCGATGACGACGATCTGGATGTGCCCGACTTCCTGAAGTGATCAACCCGATTCCCGGTGCGCGTCCGGGTGCACCACGATGCCCTTCGGGCATGCCTGCCCGGAGGCTGTCCCGTATGCCTGTGACGATGCCCAACAGGTCATGTTCAGCTATCTGAGCGAGCCGGGTACCGATGGCATCGGCCTCGCCTTCACCGATCGGCTCGGCGGTTTCTCCACAGGCCAGTTCACCTCCTTCAACCTCGGCCATACCGACGAGGACTCGGTGGACGCCTTGCGTGCCAATATGGCGATGCTGCGTGACCGGCTGGGTCTCGGCCCGGTGAGTGTGGTCAAACAGGTGCACGGCCGGGTGGTGATTCCCCTCGGCGGGACGGGCAGCCATTCCCTCGACTCGGACTCCTGGCTCAGCGACGCGGTGCCCGGCGTGCCGGCCCTCGTCCATGCCGATGCGCAGGTCACAACCCTCACGGACACTCCGCTGGCGGTACGTGTGGCCGACTGCGTGCCGGTGCTGCTGGCAGATCGGGCCCAGGGCGTCCTCGGCAGTGCGCATGCCGGACGAGTGGGTCTGCTCGCCGGCGTGCTGCAGGAAACCGTCGCCGCGATGCGCCTGCGAGGTGCGCGACGGCTGGAGGCATGGATCGGCCCGCACATCTGCGGGCGCTGCTACGAAGTTCCCGCCCAGATGCAGGCCCAGGCCTGCGCCGTGCTCCCGGAGCTGAGGTGTACCACGAGCTGGGGGACTCCCTCGCTGGACCTGGGCTCCGGGGCCCAGGGCGTCCTTGAGCGGGACGGGGTCACCGTGCACAGGCTCGACCCCTGCACTCGCACCGGGCAGGCCTTCTTCAGCCATCGCGGAGATCATGGCCGCACCGGGAATCAGATCGGTCTGATTTGGAGAGTGGCGCGGCACGTCGGGCGAGCATGACTGAGTTGACCGGGTAACCTCGGCACTGCTGTGGGCCGGTGCCCATGTCGCGACCGAGAAGGGGCTTGTTCATGCCGGAGATTGTCAAGAAGGCCGCCGTCTGGTTGGGTCTTGTCGGTGATGATCGTTTCGACGACGAGCAGTTGCCCGAGGAGGAGTACAGCGAGTCGGTCTATGTCGAGGCCCCTGCGCAGCCCGCCCAGAATTCGGCGGAGCCGAGCGCAGTCGTCCATGCGGTTCCTCCGCTGGCCGAAGCAGCGGCTGGGACAGCGGCCATGGCTGGCCAGCCGGCCATGATGACACCCCAGGAAGCCGATCTGGCGCGCATCATCAGCGTGCGACCGCGCACTTACAACGAGGCGCGCATGGTGGGGGAGAACTTCCGGGACGGCACGCCGGTGATCATGAATCTGTCCGACATGGACGATGCAGACGCCAAGCGTCTGGTGGATTTCGCTGCGGGGCTCATCTTCGGCCTGCGCGGTTCCATCGACCGCGTGACCTCGAAGGTCTTCCTGCTCACCCCGCACAATGTCCATGTCACCGCCGAGGACAAGCAGCGGCTGGCGACATCCAGTTTCTTCAACCAGAGTTGAGCCCGTGGGAACCTACCTCGTCGCGCAGATTCTGCTCACCCTGCTCAACATCTACCTGTACATCCTGTTCGCCCGGATGATCCTGTCCTGGGTGCCGCTGCTGGCGCCGAACTGGCGACCGAAGGGCGTTGTGCTGGTGATCTTCGAGATCATCTACACGCTCACCGATCCGCCGCTGAAATTCGTCGGACGGTTCATCAAACCCATCCGGATCGGTTCCATCGGATTGGATGTCGGTTTCCTGGTGGTGTTTTTCGCCGTCATCGTCGCCCAGCGTCTCGTCTGGCTTCTGCTGGTGTGAGAACTGCTGGGCTTGCATGGGTACCGTTAGCCGCCAGGGTCTGTACAGGGTAATCTCGTCCCGAGACCCCGCATCTGCGGGCAGGTTCGATTTTTAGCAGCGAGGTTTGGAGCGCACAATGACGCTGTCCATCGACGAGGTTCGCAGTATCCGGTTCCCCATGGCACGCAAGCCGAATGAGGACGGATACCGGGCCAGCTCAGTCGACAAGTTCATGGACGAACTTGAGATCAGCTACGCATCGCTGGTCGAGGAGAACGAGAAGCTCGGCAAGAACACAGCACCGGCGGGGGCTCCTGCGGTGGATGACAAGCAACTCGCCGAACTGAAGGACAAGAACGAGCATCTGTCATCCGATGTGAAGCGGCTCACCACCGAGAACGAGCAGTTGCGCAGCCAGCTCGACCAGCTGCGTTCCGCAGGGGACAAGAGTTCCGCTGCCAGTGAGCAGGTCACCGCCGAGAACCAGCAGCTGCGCTCCACTGTCGACCAGCTCCGCGCAGAGCTGGAGGCCGCCCAGGGCGAGGCATCCCAGGCCCGCGCCCAGCTGAAGAGTGTGCAGTCCGCTCCCGCAGCTCCGGTGGCCGCCGCTGCACCGGAAGCTGCCAAGACGCCCGCTGCTGCCACCGATGGCGCCCCGCAGCACATCGTGGTCACTGCTGCCGACGAGGCCGGCCCCTGGGCCGCCCGGCTGCTGGAGATGTCCACCAAGGAGGCCGACCAGCTCGTCTCCGAGGCCAAGGAGCATGCCCAGAAGCTGCGCACCGAGGCCCAGACCGAGACCGAGAAGATGCACACCGACGCCAAGGCCAAGGCCGACAGCATGGTTGAGGATGCCACCCAGAAGGCGGCGCGTCTCGACTACGAGTCCCGCAACAATGCAGACCGGATCACCCACGAGGCCCAGCGGCGGGCCGATGCGCTCGACGGCGAAGTCGCCGCGAAGCGCGAGGAACTGTTCCACCAGCTGGAGGGTGAGCGTGACAATCTCACCGAGCGCGTCGAGCAACTGCGCGGCTTCGAGAATGACTACCGCACCAAGATCATCTCGCACCTGCAGGGTCAGCTGAGTTCGCTGAAGAACCTGAGCCTCACGCCCAAGGACGAGAACGGCACACCGCGGATCGATGCGCTCCTGTCTGAGAACAAGAGCTGATCTTCGGTCCGGGGACAAGGGCCGAATTCCTCTCACAGCGACAAGGGCTGATCCTCTCTGCCTCCACGGGGGCTGGGTGGGGTCAGCCCTTGACAATAGGTGTAGCCTCGGCCATCAGCTGATCCACGAGACAGGGAGTTGGAACTGATGGCAGCGAAAGGAAACACTTCGGCGTGCGTTGCGGCCGATCTGCCAGTCCTTCCCGGGGAAGAGCCCTGGACCGAGGAAGAGGTCGCGGAGGTGCGCGCCGAACTCACCGCCGAAGTCGAGCGGATGCGCAAGGCCCGTGACACTTCCGACGCCGAACTCGCCAACCTCATGGGTGAGGGAATCGACGGAGCCGGCAAAGACCCAGCGGATGTCGGTTCCTCCAATTTCGAGCGTGACCAGGAGCTGAGCATCAATGCCAA
This sequence comes from Propionibacterium sp., assembly GCF_047719395.1. Lineage (NCBI taxonomy): Bacteria > Bacillati > Actinomycetota > Actinomycetes > Propionibacteriales > Propionibacteriaceae > Propionibacterium > Propionibacterium sp. Next base: position 3,483 of record NZ_JBDNTB010000051.1, on the reverse strand, counting down.
CGCCCGGAAGCTGCTCGAACAGAATGAGTCCGCACTGCGCAGGCTCGACGAGGGGAAGTTCGGCTTGTGCGAGAACTGCGGGAGCCCGATCGGCAAGGCTCGGTTGTCGGCATTTCCCAAGGCCACGATGTGCGTCAAGTGCAAGCAGCGCCAGGAACGGCGCTGAGCGAGGAACGGGCGTCCGAGGCGACGCCCCCGGATGAGCTCGCGTCCGAGGCGACGCCCCCTCCCTCTCAGAGGCCCGCAACGCGAGACCAGCGCGGGGCGCGCAGCGATGCGGTCCGGCTGGGTCGCACCCGCACAGTGATGGTGCTGGTGGCGGTGGCAGGTTTCGTGTTGGATCGGGTCACCAAGGCGCTGGCGATCTCGCATCTCAGCTCCGGTGCGCCGACCGGCTCCCTGCTCGGCGGGCTGGTGGGCCTGCAGTTGCTCTTCAATTCCGGCGCCGCATTCTCCATGGGCACCTCGGTGACCATCGTGTTCAGCCTGCTGGCGATCATCGCGCTCGTCTTCGTGCTCGTCTGGGTGTGGCCCCGGGCCAGGGGCTGGGTCCCCTCTGTCTGTGCCGGCATGCTGGCCGCCGGGATTGCCGGCAATCTGGCCGATCGTCTGCTGCGTCCACCGGGGGTTTTGCGCGGCCACGTGGTCGATTTCATCGCTGTCAGGCACTTCGCCGTGTTCAATGTGGCGGACGCCTTCATCACCTGTGCCGCGGTGCTGTTCATCGCATACATGCTGTTCTCGGATCCGCGTCCCGCCGACGAGGACGCCCGGGGCGACTCATGAGCGTGCTGTACGTGCCCGACGGGCTCGACGGCGAGCGTGTTGACACTGCTGCCGCGCGGATGACCGGGTTGACCAGATCGCGGGTGGGTGAACTCATCGGCGAGGGTCTTGTGCTGCTGGCAGGTGTTCCGGTGAGCAAGGCATCCACCCGGGTGCGGGGTGGCCAGCTGCTGGACGTCGACCTCTCCGAGCCGGTCAGGATGGCTCGTGTGACGCCCGCTGTCGTCGAGGGAATGCGCATCGTGCACGATGACGCCGACATCGTCGTGGTCGAAAAACCGGCCGGGGTGGCTGCCCACCCGTCGCTGGGATGGCAGGGCCCCGATGTGGTCAGCGGTCTGGCCGGGGCCGGATTCCGCATCTCCACCTCGGGGGCGCAGGAACGTCAGGGCATCGTGCACAGGCTCGATGTCGGCACCAGTGGGCTCATGGTGGTCGCCAAGTCGGAGCACGCCTACACCGTGCTCAAGCAGGCCTTCCGTGATCGCACCGTCGACAAGATCTATCTGGCTGTCGTGCAGGGACATCTTGACCCGCTGCGCGGTACCGTCGATGCACCCATCGGGCGCCATCCCGGCTCGGAGTGGAAGTTCGCGGTGACCTCGGGGGGCCGGCCCAGCATCACTCACTACGAGACGGTGGAGATGATGCGTCATGCGAGTCTGCTGAAGGTGCATCTGGAGACCGGCCGCACCCACCAGATCAGGGTGCATCTCTCGGCACTGCACCATCCGTGCGTGGGCGATCCGCTGTACGGCGCGGACCCGAAGATGTCGGCGCAGCTGGGCCTCGATCGGCAGTGGCTGCACGCTGCGGTGCTGGGATTCGTGCATCCGGGCAGCGGAGAACGCGTGGAGTTCAGGTCTGAACCCCCAGCTGATCTGGCCGGTGCCCTGTCGGTTCTGCGGGAGCAGTGAGAAGCATCCGGTCCGGGGATTCCGAAAAGTACTCCCTAGTTCTGATCCGTCCCGGGCCTCCGGTAGGGTGTGGTCGTGCGTAGAGCCAAGATTGTTTGTACGCTCGGGCCAGCCACGGCGACCCAGGAGCGAATGGAAGAAATGATTCGCGCGGGCCTTGATGTGGCTCGCTTCAACATGAGCCACGGCGACCACTCCGAACACGCCAAGCGTCTCGAAGAGACGCGTGCCGCTGCTGCGGCAGTCGGCAAGAATGTCGGACTTCTCGCTGATCTCCAGGGCCCCAAGATCCGACTCGGTACCTTCACCGATGGTGAGGTCGAATTGGCTCCTGGCCAGGAATTCACCATCACCATCGATGACATCTCCGGTGACGCCAACCGGGCCTCGACCACCTACAAGGGTCTGCCCGGCGATGTGAAGGCCGGGGACACCATCCTCATCGACGACGGCAATGTCGGCCTGGAAGCCGTTTCCGTCACCGACACCGATGTGATCACCAAGGTCACCGTCCCGGGTGCGGTGAGCAACCACAAGGGCATCAACCTCCCCGGTGTGGCGGTCAACGTTCCTGCGCTGTCGGCCAAGGACGAGGACGATCTGCGCTGGGCACTCGCCCATGACTTCGACATGATCGCGCTGTCCTTCGTGCGCCGCGCCGCCGACATCGATCGGGTGCACGAGATCATGGACGAGGCCGGTGTCCACCTGCCCGTCATCGCCAAGCTCGAGAAGCCGCAGGCCGTCGAGAACCTCGACGAGATCATCGACGCCTTCGACGGTTTCATGGTCGCCCGCGGTGACCTGGGCGTCGAGATGCCTCTCGAGCAGGTGCCGCTGATCCAGAAGACGATCATCCGCAAGGCCCGCAAGTGGGCCAAGCCGGTCATCGTCGCCACCCAGATGCTCGACTCGATGATCTCTTCGCCGCGGCCCACTCGCGCCGAAGCCTCCGACGTGGCCAATGCCATTCTCGATGGCGCTGACGCGGTGATGCTCTCCGGCGAGACCTCGGTCGGCGCCTACCCGGTGATCACCGTCCAGACCATGGAGAACATCGTCGAGAACACCGAGGCCCACGGTCTCAGCGAGATCTCCAAGATTGAATGGGATCCCCATACAACCGGTGGTGTCGTGGCGATGGCTGCTGTCACCTCCGGCGCCCAGCTGGGTGCCAGGTACATGGTGGCCTTCACCCAGTCCGGTGACACCGCGCGCCGGATGTCGCGGCTGCGTGCCGACATCCCGCTGCTCGCCTTCACCCCCGAGGTGAAAACCGCCTCATGGCTGACACTGTGCTGGGGCACGCAGGTCTTCAAGACCCCGGCCTACGGCTCCAACGAGGAGATGGTCACCGCTGTCAACCGTGCTCTGCAGGAGTTCGGCCTGGCGGGTCCCGGTGATGTCGTCGTCATCGTCTTCGGTTCCCCGATCGGCATGGTCGGCAAGACCAACACGATGCGCATCCACCGGCTCAAGTCTCAGGACTGGGTCGAGCGCGCCGTGAAGTCTGGGGGCGACGCAGCTGTGATCGCCAACGATCGCCGGTAGTTCGTTCGATCGTCTGAAAAGGCGGCGGTGGCCGGCCCGGAGGGGTCGGTGGCCGCCGTCTTCTGCGTGTGCGTGTGATGCAGCAGTTCGTGGATCATCGCGTCAGTGCAGACAGGAACGCCCCGGCATTGAGCGTGTGCGCTCTCTGCTGAGGCGATTGAGCTTGTACCCGAGAGGGTGTCTAGGTTCATGACATAGGTCACAGGTGATACGTCCCTGGTGTCTCGCG
>NZ_JBDNTB010000050.1:18952-21223 GCF_047719395.1 Propionibacterium sp. | reverse complement strand
CCCCGGTCGTCGTGGCGCGTCGTTGAAATTCGGCGAGCGTTGCTCTCTTGCTAATTTGGGGACCCTGAAGCCTGTCTAAGATACCCCGGCCGCCACATGACGCGCCGAAGGCCGGCACCGTGGACACGGCACCGGCCTTCGGTTTCAGAACTGCGCTTCCAACCCTGCGATCAGGCAATGACCTCGGCAGGACGCGCGGCGAGCGCATCGATCTGCACGCCGGGGCCCATCGTCGTCGAGATGACGATCTTCTTCACATAGCGACCCTTGGTGGTGCTGGGACGCAGACGGTAGATCTCGGAGGCGGCCGCCCGGTAGTTGTCCAGCAGGTCGTCCTTGGAGAAGGAGAGCCGTCCGATGATGAACTGAAGGTTGGCATGACGATCGACGCGGAACTCGATCTTGCCTCCCTTGATGTCGGAGACGGCCTTGGTGACGTCCATGGTCACCGTACCGGTCTTCGGATTCGGCATCAGGCCGCGCGGGCCGAGCACCCGGCCGAGCCGGCCGACCTTGCCCATCATGTCGGGCGTGGCCACGACGGCATCGAAGTCGAGATAGCCATCGGTGACCCGCGCGATGAGATCGTCAGCACCCACCTCGTCGGCCCCGGCGGCGATCGCCTCGTCCGCCTTGGCGCCCTGGGCGAAGACGAGGACCCGAGCCGTCTTTCCAGTACCGTGCGGGAGATTGACCGTGCCGCGCACCATCTGGTCGGCCTTGCGCGGGTCGACGCCCAGTCGCATGGAGACCTCGACCGCCTCGTCGAACGCGGCAGGGGCGAACTGCTTGATGATGCTCATCGCCTCTTCGGTGGTGTAGAGCTGTTCGGCGTCGCGCAACTGTGCGGCCGCCTCGTAACGCTTGGAGTGCGTCATGTCTGGTTCCTTTCCGTCAGCCTCGTGAGCTGATCCACCAGGTTCTGGTCCGGGCGCACAGGCCCCACCAGTTGCTTGCGTCCACCGAGTTCTCCTCGGCGGACATGTACTCATTCAGGTTGAATTCACCAGGCCACCGACGAGACCGGTAGCCCACCCGCCGCAGCGGGGCCAATTCACTTGACGTTGATACCCATCGAGCGCGCAGTGCCGGCGACGATCTTCATCGCTGCGTCGACATCGTTTGCGTTGAGGTCGGGCATCTTGGTCTCGGCGATCTCCCGGACCTGGTCGGAGGTGATGGTGCCGACCTTCTCCTTGTCGGGATGGCCAGAGCCCTTCGCAACACCTGCTGCCTTCTTGATCAGCTCTGCGGCAGGAGGCGTCTTCGTGATGAATGTGAAAGTCCGGTCCTCAAAAATGGTGATGACGGCCGGGATGACGGTTCCGCGCTGGGATTCCGTCTTGGCGTTGTAGGCCTTGACGAACTCCATGATGTTGACTCCGTGCGGGCCGAGGGCGGTACCGACGGGAGGCGCAGGGGTCGCGGAACCAGCAGGAATGGCGATCTTGACGATCGCCGCTACCTTCTTCTTGGGAGGCATTTTCGGGTCCTTCTATTGCTGGTCTGCCATCGCACTGCAGGGATGCGCGTGGCCTGTGATGTGGGGCGCCCTGACGCCCTGCCCCGCGAACGGGGCGCTGACATATCGGTCAGTCAACGACCTTCTCGATCTGCGGGAAGGTCAAATCTACCGGGGTCTCCCTGCCGAGGATCTCGACATTGGCACGCAGCCGCTGGTTGTGGGTGTTGATCTCGGTGATCGTGGCGTGCACCCCGGAGAAGGGGCCATCCACCACCATGACCTGGTCGCCCACGGAGAAGTCCATGACTTCGACCTTCTCCGTGCTACGGCCGGGCAGCGCGGCACTCGAGAGGTTGACCTTGGCGACGATCGAGGGCGTCAGCATCCGCTCCACCTCGTCCAGCTCGAGCGGCGTCGGTGAGGTGGACTGGCCCACGAAACCGGTCACCGAGGGGGTGTGGCGCACCGTGGACCAACTCTCGTCGGTCAGCTCCATGCGCACCAGCACATAGCCCGGCAGGAAGGTACGCGTGACATTCTTCTTCTGCCCATTGCGCATCTCGACCGCATCCTCGGTGGGGACGATGGTCTCGTAGATGTAGTCCTCCATGCTCAAGGACTTCACCCGGTTGTCGATGTTCTGCTTGACGCGGTTCTCCATGCCGGAGTAGGTGTGCACCACATACCATTCTCCCGGCTTCACGCCGAGCGCGGCGTGGAGCTCCGCCAGGGGGTTGGCACGCGGCGCGGCGGGGTGGGTGGGGGTGTGCGCGGGGGTGGCGGGGCGCGGCCCCCACGCCGGGTGG
>NZ_JBDNTB010000050.1:0-18942 GCF_047719395.1 Propionibacterium sp. | reverse complement strand
CTCAGCGCGGCCCCGGTGGGGCGGTGTGGCGGCGGGTCGCGCGACGCACCCCGGTGGTGGGGGCGACCACCAACCAAACCGCCGGCAATCCCCACTCGGTCGGCGTGAAGCTCCTCCAGGGCTTTGGCAAGCTCCTCGTCGGTGTCGGTGGGGGTGTCCTCGGCGGTGTCGTCGCTCGGCCCCTCCTCCGTGTCGCCGAGTACGCCGAGATCGATCTCGACACCGCTCTCACCGGCATCAGGCTCGGAGAAATCGGCGAAATCGAGGTTGATGCCCGAATCCTCTTCGGGTGTCTCCTCGGCGGGCCCGAGGTCGATCTCGATCTCGTCGGACTGTTCCGGCGTCTGCTCGGCACCCGGATCGAACTCGTTGCCGGGCTCGGGATCGTTGGCGGTGCCAGGCGTCCTGGAATCGTCGTGGGGAGTCTGTGTCACGTGTTTCTCCTCTTGCCCTTCAGCCCAACAGCTTCAGGAGCAGCTTGCCGAAGCCGAAGTCGAGTCCGGCAACGATGGCCATGATCACCACGACGAAGACCAGCACGACGACGAAGGACTGGCCGAGCTGGTCACCCGTCGGCCACTTGACCTTCTTCAACTCGGCTACCGATTGCTTCGCGAACTGCGCGGGATTGGCGCGCTGGGAAACCTCTGCTTCGGCGCTCTTGTGAGGCCGCGGTGCGGTCCGGCGCACAGGGCCCGTGGTGTGCCTGCGGTGAATGGGTTCGGCGTTTCCGCCGGGCACGGGTTCGACATCCCCGTCATCTGGCAGATCGTCAGCCGCGGCGAGTTCGGCCGTGGCATCGTCATGCGCGCCTCGCGACCGCTTCCGGGCATGCGACGACCGCGATGCGTGCTTGTCCGCACGTCCTGACTGGTCTGTCACGTACTGCCCCTCGTCGAACTCACCCGCCAGGCGAGAACCTGAACCTCTTGGTGCCGGGAGCTTGCCCGCACCCCGGAACCGGGTCAGTCCGGCATGCCTGCCGGCTGATGCCCGGGGCCAGGCGCCCTCGGCGATGTACGGTCCGTAGACCGCCCATCTTGCAGGGCACGAGGGACTTGAACCCCCAACCTGCGGTTTTGGAGACCGCTGCTCTGCCAATTGAGCTAGTGCCCTTCAGTGGGCACCCCCCTGCCCGACCGGAACCGGATGAAGATGCCACCAAGTGTGAAAGTGTAGCGGTTCGCCGGATCAGGCGCGAACCGGCGAAGCATCCTGACGTGCTGACGGCCAGCCATTCCACCGTGCCGGCAGGACCCTTCCCCGGTCAACTCGTCCGGTGCACGGTGTCGGACATGGCACCAGGACCTGGCATCGAATTCATCCGCCGGCGCAGAACCTGCGCTTTCACATGAGAATTTGTTGAGCAATTCTTATGTCATATCAATTTACCATTTCGCTCCCGTCGATTTTTCGGGCCTTTCACTACGGGATTCACGAAGGCATGTTCTGGGACATTTTCCAACGTTATCCACAGTCAGCGAACGAGGCCGAGAGGTTAACGCATACCCATTGGCAAAACACGATGAGCTTGCGACACTTCTCAAGTGAGAGTGTCGTTACCGAGTACTCCCAATCCAGAGAAGGCTGACCTTGATGGCTCATTGGTCCCAGTGAAAAGTGAAGTGGCACGACCCATCACGGGTGATCCTGCCCTCCCGATCGATCCTGTTCGCACAGAAAGTCTTCCGCACCAGATTCCGATGGCCGGCGACATATCTGCCGGCCTCACCAGCACCGCCTCAAAGGAATCAGGCGGAAATTTCTCATCCTCCGCTGGTGTTGTCAATGAGTCTCACAGAATCGCCGTTCTGCTCCCCTTGGCGGATCTTTTTGTGCTCGCACTGTCCATGGTACTGGCAATACAGGCCAGAGTTTCCATTCCACTCTTCGCACCCGATTCTCAAGTGGCCTCCACTGTTGCCCCGCTCAGCACCTTGATCTTGGCCTTGTGGCTCGGCGCCCTGTGGATGTACGGCGCATATCACCCCCAGCAGCTGGATTCGGGCATGCGGGATTTCCGTCGGGTTTTCGAGGCATCGCTGCTCACCTCCGCGGCAGTCGGCATTTCCGCATACCTTTTCGGATATCCGTTGTCCCGAGGATTCTTCCTGATGTTCTTCTTGGTCGGCACTCCTGCCCTCATCGCATCACGGTGGGTCATGAGAACGGCGATCCGATCGATGCGCCGCCGAGGTCATATGCACACCGGAGTCCTGATCGCTGGCGACGAACGCCACATCCTGGATCTGCACCAAGTGGTTGACCGCGAAACCTGGCTCGGCTTCGACGTCGTGGGGCTGCTCCCGAACGACGGCATAAGCGAGCCCAGTCTGAAGCACATTCCCGTGCTGGGTGCTCCCTCGGACTGCTTGGATGCGGTGCGCGCGAGCGGAGCGTCCCTGGTCATCTTCACCGAGGGCTCCTTCGATCGCGCCGCTCAGTTCAGTCTGCTGGCACGCGATCTGGAGGACGAGAGCGCCCAGCTCGTCGTGGTCCCGGCGCTCACCGACATCTCTGCGCAGCGGATGACAGCCAGGATGCTCGCCGGTGTGCCCCTGGTCTTCATCGAAAAGCCCACCACCCGTGAAGCACGCGCCTGGCTCAAGCGGGCCTTCGACGTGGTCGGAGCCACTCTCCTGCTGCTGGCAGCCCTGCCCGTACTGCTGCTCACCGCGATCGCCATCAAGCTCGACGACGGGGGCCCGATCATCTTCCGGCAGGCCCGGGTCGGCTACCACCGGAAGACCTTCTGGTGCCTGAAATTCCGGTCCATGGTCACCGATGCCGACTCGATGCTGGTCGATCTGGCAGACAAGAACCAATCAGACGGTGTCCTGTTCAAGATGAGGGCCGATCCTCGGATCACCCGCGTCGGGCGCCTGATCCGGCGGTATTCGATCGACGAATTGCCTCAGCTGTTCAATGTGCTCAAGGGGGAGATGAGCCTGGTGGGTCCTCGTCCTGCTCTGGAGAAGGAAGTGAGCAAGTACGAGAACCACGTGACGCGCAGGCTCGCCGTCACACCCGGCCTCACGGGCCTGTGGCAGGTCTCCGGACGTTCCGACCTGTCCTGGGAGGACACCGTGCGGCTGGATCTCTACTACGTGGACAACTGGACCTTCGCCCAGGACATGGCCATTCTGGCCCGCACCTTCATGGCCGTGCTCCGCAAGAACGGGGCCTACTGACCTGTCCTGGGCGAGTCTTCGCCCTTGCTCAGCGCTGGTGAGTCTGCCAGTAGGCATCAACCTGATCGGTGGCCATCGCCTTGCTCAATTCGGCGAGCCCCGTGGCGTCCACAACATCCATCGACTGCCCGTCGGGGCTGGTGCCAAAACCTGACAGCGGCGCCTGGAGCTGCCTGACACCATCGCTTCCGGTGAATTTCAGCGACGTCGCGATCTTCCACAATTCTCCGGAATTCAACGAGCTGTCGACTGTCATGTATCCACCGAACTGGTTGACCACATCGGCGAATTTCTTGGGATCGGTGAGAGTCTCCTTGGAGGCCACTTTGCCCATGATCGCGGTAATGACCTCGCGCTGCCGCTGAGCTCTATCGAGGTCGCCATTCGGCAAGTCATATCGCTCGCGAACATATGCCAGCGCCTGCTCGCCCTGGACCGTTATCTCCCCCTGCGGGAAGGTATAACCCATCCAGCTTCCGGCATGGGCATTGTCAACCGTCACGCCACCCAGGGTATTTGTCAGGTCGATGAATCCCTCGAAATCGATCACCACGGCGTGATCCATCTTCACATTCGTGAGTGATTCGATGGTCTGGACGGTGAGCTGCGGGCCACCCCATGCATAGGCGGCGTTGATCTTGGCTTCGCCATGGCCGGGAATGGTGACCCACATATCCCTGGGGAAGGAGATCAGATACATGTGCTTCCGGTCTCCGGTGAGGTAGGCCACCATGAGTACATCGCTTCGCCCATCACCGGCAGAGGCCGTCCGGGAATCCGACCCCATGATGACGAAGGTGATCGGCTGATGGTCGGCATCGCTGGTCGCTGCGGGTGCACTGCTGGAGGGCAGCAGCTTGTCATGGTGCACCTTGTTCAGCGCAGAATTCACATTGAACAGGTAGAAGGCCGCTGCAGCGCAGGCTGCCAGCACGAAGGCCAGGACCACGGCGGCCACGATCAGCAGGACCCTGCGGGCACCACGATGCTTTCTCGGCGAATCCTCCGGAAGCCCCGGCTCCGGCCCGGCGCCCTCATCTGAAGACCGTCTCGGCTGCTCACGCTTTGTCACCGCTGATACTCCTCATGCCCTCAAGCTAGACGCACGGGCCCGGCGCCGGAACCGGTGTTCCGGCATGTCCCGCTCCCCGGCGATGTAGTGGTCCGGTCCGTCCGGCATCACCATTCGAGTGTTCACAATGCCACCCGAGCCCGCTGGTAGTCGTCAACCGTGCGATTTCACAGGCTGCAGGCGATGAGATTCGGCTCGGGCGACAGCTCGATGCCGAATCTCTGGCCCACACCCGTGCGGATCTCTCGGGCCAGTGCCAAGATGTCGTCGGCATGCGCGGATCCGCGGTTGGTCAGCGCCAGCGTGTGCTTGTCCGAGAGGCGTGCCTCACCACTCCCATAGCCTTTGTGGAAGCCGGCATGATCGATCAGCCAGGCTGCAGAGGTCTTGATGCGCCCATCCGGCTGGGGAAAACGCGGTGCCTCGGCAGGCAGCCGGGCGGCCGTCGCCGCATCCACCAGCGGATTCATGAAGAAAGAGCCCGCCGACCAGGTGTCATGGTCGTCCGGATCGACGACCATGCCTTTTCCCCTGCGCAGTGACAGCACCTCCTCCCGGACCGTGCTCGCCGGCGCCCGGTCCCCGGCCGAGACCCCGAGCCGGCGTGCGAGTTCTGCATAGGCGATGGGCTGCGAGAGGTTTCCGAGCAGGAATTGGAAGGTCACTTCAAGAACGACGAATCGCCCTGTCGGAGACCCGGCCATCCGTTCGTGCTTGAAGACCGAATCGCGATAGCCGAATGCGCAATCGGCATTGGCGAAGGTGCGATATCCCTTTTCCCGGCGGTCCCAGGTGCGTACCCGGTAGACGAACTGCCCGACATCGGATCCGTAGGCTCCGACATTCTGCACGGGGGTGGCGCCGACCAGCCCCGGGATGCCGGCCAAGGTCTCAGCGCCGGACCACTCCTGTTCGACGCAGTGCGCCACGAGGGCATCCCAGTCCTCGCCTGCCTGCACCGTGACGACTGCCCCGCCGCATCCGGAGACATCGGCGTCCAGGCCTCTGCTGGCCACCCGCACGACGGTTCCGGGGAATCCGTCATCGCCCACCAGCATGTTCGTACCGCCCGAGAGCACCAGCAAGGGTTCGCCGCCGGCATCGGCCTGACAGACCGCATCGATCAACTCGGCCTCGGTACGAGCAACCACATAGTTCTTGGCAGGGCCGCCGATGTGGAAACTGGTGTGCTCGCTGAGCAGCGGCGAGTCGGCGGTGTCGCCACCGGGCAATGCCGCAGTGTCGTGCCGGACGTCGCAGGCGCCCGCTGCGCTCACATCAGTCTCCATGCCGTCGACGGAGTTGCTGGTCTCGTGCGGAGTTGCGCTCATCGGCTCTCCAGCCCGCCGTGCCCATCGATTCGGCTCGCGAGCCTCACATGCGCTTTCGCCATGCCGAGCACCTTGACCGGCTTCTCCCCGGCGAGACGAACGTCCAGGGCGATGGTCGCCAGGCCGTCCTTTACGGCCGTCACGCAAGCCTGCACCTCCACCTTGGCGCCCTGATCATCGTCGGGTACCGGGACGGGGCGCACGAAGCGCACCGAGTAGTCGGCCAGCCTGGAGGGTTCCTCGCACCAGTCGGTGACGATGCGCAGCGCGGCCCCCATCGTCCACATGCCGTGTGCGACGACGCCGGGCAGGCCGATCGCCCTGGCGAATCGGTCATTCCAGTGGATGGGGTTGAAGTCGGTGGACGCGCCCGCATAGCGCACCAGCCCGGCACGCGTGATGGTCAGCGTCAGTGCGGGCAGCTCGTCCCCGGTCCGCACCGAATCAGGATCGAATGCGCTCATTCCTGCCCCTCCGGATGATTGTGGATGAGCATCGAGGTGGCTGTGCCATAGGGCTCACCGGCGGGATCGTCCAGCTTCACTGCGATGGTCACCATGTCGGTCGTTCCGCGGTTCCGGACCCTGGTGATACCCAGCGTGGCCACCACGTCATCGTCCTCCCGCATCGGGCGAACCACATCGAAACGCTGCTCCGCGTGCACCACGCGCTGCAGGGCCAGTCCCAGATCGGGATCGTCGAACAGCGCACCCCACGCTTGCGCCGCAATCACCGCGGCAAAGGTGGGTGGAGCCTCCGGTGGCTCAGAATCACCCTGATAGGCGGGATTGGTGTCGCCCAGCGCAGCGGCGAATTCAGCGATCTTGGCGCGGCTGACGCGATACGGCCGGGTTGGCGGGTAGACCCGCCCTTCGTGTTCGGGACCAATTGGCACGGCCCCACGCTACCGGCCAGCTGGACGCTGGCCGAACACCCCGCCCGCTGCACAGCAATTCGCCACACAACCGGCAGCCACGGCTCGGGCAACCGACATACGAGCAGGCCCGACCTGTGAGCGGCATGCGTGATGCAGGTGCCCGCAAACAGCCGAGAATGTTCTTCCACAGCCGACCTGTGCCGCAGGAAGCACAAACACCGCCGGCAATGCCGGCGGTGTTTGTGCCTGAAGTCTTGCGGAGAGCTGGCCCTCAACGGGTCTCACCCAAAATCGCGCACCCTCAACGGGTCTCGCGGTGCGCGGTGTGCTTGCCGCATCTGGGGCAGAACTTCACGATCTCGAGACGATCCGGGGTGTTGCGGCGGTTCTTCTTGGTGATGTAGTTGCGCTCCTTGCACTCGGTGCAGGCAAGCGTGATCTTGGGGCGAACGTCCCCAGCCCTCTTGGCCATGATCAATCCTTAGATGTCTTGCCGTTGCTCTGTGGAGCACGGACGTCTGTTCAACTGTAGGTCTGGGCGGCAACACCCCGACTCGGGTAGCGGGAGCGGGACTCGAACCCGCGACACAGCGATTATGAGCCGCTTGCTCTACCTCCTGAGCTATCCCGCCTCTGGAGATCCGCAGGAATCCCCGGTGAAGTTGCCCTTCGAATACCAGAATCCGGTGATTGTCACCGGATCAATGGTGCGAGTGCAACAGAGCCCCCATGCGGAATCGAACCGCAGACCTTCTCCTTACCATGGAGACGCTCTACCGACTGAGCTATAGGGGCCAGCCGACGAGGAACACTACCGGATGCTGGCGGCACATCTCAACTCGGCACCGCCAGCAGCTGGGCGGCTGGCCTCGGACAAGGGACTTTACCGGCTCGGGAGGCGCGCAGCAGTGCCTCCGGGGCGCTAGCTTGGGGAGGCAGTCAAGCCACCGAAAGGATGTCATGCCCACGCCGCACATCAGCGCCGAATCCAACGAGATCGCACCACTCGTCATCATGCCCGGTGATCCGCGGCGGGCCGAGCGGATCGCCAACCAGTTGCTGCCCGACGCCCATTGCGTCTCACAGGTGCGCGGCAATGGCATTTGGACGGGAAGCCACCAGGGCACCGCGATGAGTGTGGTGCCCTCAGGGATGGGCATTCCTTCGCTGTCGATATACGCTCATGAACTCTTCGCCGAGTACGGCGTCCAGCGCATCTGCCGGGTGGGCACAGCAGGTGGGATCAGCACGAACGTGGCGATCCGCGATGTGGTGGTCGGTGCCGCCGCGCACACCGATTCGAGGATTGCGCAGTTGCTGGTACCTGATGTCAGCTGCTCACTGTCCGCCGATCCGGTCATGCTCTGCGCGGCCGCGCAGAAGGCACGGGAGCTGACCGGTAACGAGGCGCCGAAGGTGCACATTGGAGCCCTGTACAGCTCGGACTTCTTCTACCTGGATCGTCCCGACATCACGACGGCGCTCGAGAGGATCGGCACCCTGGCGGTCGAGATGGAGGCTGCCGGGCTGTATGCGGCGGCGCTGCAGGCCGGCAGGCAGGCGCTCTCCGTGTGCACGGTGAGCGATCACCTGCGCGACCAGCAGGCACTGCCGATGAATCCCTCTCAGAGGGAGACCGGCTACGCCACGGCCTTGTCGGTGGCGATTTCGGCGCTCGTGGCCTGAGGCAGCTTGCGCGGCGCGGCATTGACGATGAGGTCTTCCCAGGCGGCCAGCCCGGCCACTGCCCCACTACCTGCGGCGATGACGATCTGCTTGTAGGGCCCATTGGTGCAGTCACCGGCGGCGAAGACGCTGGGCACATTGGTGGCACCCTTGACGTCCACGATGATCTGGCCGCGCTTGTCCAGATCGACAGTGTCCTTGAGCCATTCGGTGTTGGGCAGCAGGCCGATCTGGACGAAGATGCCGCTCACCGTGACATCCCGCATTTCGCCGGAGTCGCGATCCTTGTAGTGCACCGCAGTGACCTGGGAACCGTCACCGATCACCTCGGTGACCTGGGCATTCGTGATGATGTCCACATTGTCGGCGGCCTCCAGCTGGGCGAGCAGGATCTCGTCGGCCTTGCACTCGGGCATGAACTCCATCACGGTGACATGGCGCACCACGCCGGCCAGATCGAGGGCCGCCTCGGCGCCGGAATTCCCACCGCCGATGACGGCGACATCCTTGCCCTTGAACAGCGGGCCGTCGCAGTGCGGGCAGTAGGTGACGCCCTTGTTGCGGTACTCGGCCTCACCCGGAACGTTCATCGAACGCCAGCGGGCACCGGTGGCCAGCACAACGGTGTCAGCCTTCAACGCGGTCTCGGGACCTACCGTGACCTGCAGCTGCTTGCCGGGGACCAGGCTCTCGGCGCGGACGCCGTCGATGATGTCGATTCCGTACTTCACGGCCTGCGCACGCAGGTCGGAGGCGAGCTTGGGGCCCTCGGTGTAGTCAACCGAGATGTAGTTCTCGATGGCGACAGTGTCATTCACCTGGCCGCCGAAACGATCGCCCATCAACCCGGTGCGAATACCCTTGCGCGCCAGGTAGACGGCCGCTGCGACACCCGCGGGACCCTGACCGACGACCAGGACCTCGTAGGGATCTTTCCCTGCCAGGCCCTCGGTGAGCGAGGCACCGGCGGTTTCGTCGATCAGGCCGACGATCTTGGTGGGCTCCATCCGGCCCTGGCCGAAGAGCTCGTCGTTGAGGTAAACCGTGGGGGTGGCGAGCACCTTCTTGGCCTCGACCTCCTCGCGGAACAGCGAGCCGTCCACGACCTCGGTGGAGATCTGCGGGTTGAGGACCGCCATGGCATTGAGCGTCTGCACGACTGTGGGGCAGTTCTGGCAGCTCAGTGAGATGTAGGTGACGAAGTGCAAGGGGCGGTCGAAGTTCTTGGCCGCATCGGCGACCCGCTCGTCGAGTTTGACCGGGTTGCCACCGACCTGGAGCAGCGCCAGCACGAAGGACGTGAACTCATGACCCAGCGGCAGGGCTGCGAAGGTGATCGAGATGTCGGTGCCGGGGGATGTGACTGAGAATGCGGGTTTGCGGGAGTGCGCGGAGTCGTCACGGCGCACCGAGATCTTGTCGCTGAGGGCAGCAACCTCGTCGAGCAGGCCAGCCATCTTCGAAGACTGTTCGCGCTCGTCGAGGCTCACCACGAATTCAACCGGACGGGTCAACCGGCCCATCAGTGAGTTGAGTTGTTCGATGAGTGAGGGTTCGAGAACAGACATGACATCCTTCCGGGATTGCCGAGGGTAGGACGCCGCCAAGACCGTGGCGTCACAGCGATCAAATTGTTGCAGTGGAGCTGGCCCTTTCCGGACCCGGCCCCGAGGTTATTGAGGGGAAACTCTTGATGTGGGGAGTGGACGGGGACACTGAGCGGGGACTGCGCCGAAGAACATCGGCGAAGGTCGCGACGGCGCAATGCCTCCCGGGTGCAATGACTGGTCCGCTGAGATTCGTACGGACCCCAGTGAGGTGCCGGTGCGGGCCGGGTTGTGACCCGCACCGGACCCCGATGAGCACAGATCAGATCTTGCCCACGAGATCGAGCCCTGGAGCCAGCGTCTCGCCGGTGTCGTCCCAGTGCGCGGGGCAGACCTGGTCGGGGTGCTTGCGGACATACTGCGCGGCACGCACCTTGCGGAGCAGTTCCTTGGCGTCACGGCCCACGCCGTCGGCGCTGATCTCGAGCAGCTGGATGACGCCGTCGGGATCGACCAGGAAGGTACCGCGGTCGGCCACTCCGTCGCCCTCCCGAAGGGTCTGGAAGTTGTTCGACAGCTGGGCGGCCGGATCGCCGAGCATGAAGTAGTTCACCTTGCCGACCTGATCGGACTCGCGATGCCAGGCGGCATGCACGAAGTGCGTGTCGGTGGAGACGGAGTAGATCTCGACGCCGAGCTTGGTGAACTCGTCGTAGTTGTCGGCGAGATCCCCGAGTTCGGTCGGGCAGACGAAGGAGAAGTCAGCAGGATAGAAGAAGAAGACGGCCCACTTGCCCTCGATGTCGGCCTCAGTGACGTCGACGAACTCGCCCTGGTGGAAGGCGGTCGAGGTGAAGGGAAGAATCTTAGTGCCCACGAGCGACACGGTTTGGTACCTCCTGTAATCGAATTTGACGTGCTCCTCAGCCTGAAAGCAACCTGAAATATTCCTCTGGGAGAGATATCTCAGAAGATGGACGCACCGCGCAGTGTCGGTGCCAGACCCTGCACATCCGGCCGGGACGCAACATCAGGAAATGACAAGGGGCTCCACATCCATCCGATGTGGAGCCCCTTGGGTCACTGGACCGTGATCCAGGACGTGGCAGGTGAAGGATTCGAACCTTCGAAGGCATCGCCGACGGTTTTACAGACCGCTCCCATTGGCCACTCGGGCAACCTGCCGTGCGACGAGAAACTCTAGCAGGCAGCGCTGCTACGGGCGAAACCAGCCGGGCATCCCCGGGCTGCGAGGCTCATCAGCGCCGCACGGTCACCGGGCGTGGCCCGATGAGAATGAAGACCGAGGCCAGCGCGACGATCACCAGGCTCAGACCCGCCCAGGTCCACCCGAAGACCGTCGCGCTGGACTCCTCCAGGACTGTGCTGGTCGTGCCGATCACGGCGAAGACAGCCTGCACTGCGGCTGCCAGCAACAGGAGCAGCGAGCCCGCCCGCGAGGTTCCACGGTCACGCACCACGGCGATGACGGCAAGCACTGTGGCGGCCACTCCGGTGATCACGCAGACCAGAATCAACCTGACCAGCCATGCGTCCATTTCGTCGCTGGAATTCTTCAGCACTGCCTTCAGGATCGGCTGGCCGATGATCGGCACCAGCACTGTCAGCCATGCCGCGATGACAGCCGCCACCGAGGCCCAGGTGCGCCGCACCGGACCGTCGACCTTGAACACCTCGGGCCGTGAGCTCATGGGATCAGTGCGACCATTTCGGCTCCACGGCCCGCGGGGTGCTCGACTTTCCCCTGCGGGGTGCGGACAGGATGAGCACCGCGCCGGCAACACATGCCACCACGACAACCACGAGACAGACCGCAGCCAAGGATGCTGGCAGCTCTGTGCGGAAGACCATCACGTCCACCATCAAGCACAACACGATGTCCGCGAACAGGACCAGCGCGGCACCCAGGCGTGCCCGCCCCCAGTCCCGGAACAGCGAGAGGACACCGCACACGCCGCTGACCATGGCGATCAGTGCACCCACCAGGGCAACGAGCGAACCCGGCGAGACAGCGAACAGCACGACGAACACCACGACGAGGGCCACCAGGCCGAGCAGCGCACACGCCACTGCCACTCCCGATCGACGGGGGAAGCCACCTTCTCCGGCCAGCACACGACCGGGAAAACCACCGCCCCGTGCAGCCGTGCCCTCCTCCTGAAGCGAGCGATCCATGCCCCCAGTGTGGCAGTGCGAACTGGAGTTGGCCCAACAGCCCCACCGCTAGGGTGGTCGCATGCTGCGGCTCGCCACCTTCAATGTCAACGGCATTCGCGCCGCCACCCGACGTGGCTTTCGCCCTTGGCTCGAGCGTTGCGCGCCGGACGTGGTGGCCCTGCAAGAGGTCCGCTGCCCCGTCGATGCGCTGCCCACCGAGTCCTTCGGCGGCTACTTCGCGAGCTACTGCTCAGGAAATCGTGCCGGGCGCAATGGTGTGGCGGTGCTCACCCGCATCGCCCCGAAGGCTGTGCGCACCTGGGGTGGCGTGTTCGTCTCGATCTCTCCCGCCGGAGACTTCCTGCCGCCCGAGGAGATCCCTCTGACTGCACCGGTCACACCTGCAACATCTGTGGTGCCAAGGGAATTGAGCCTGGCGCGCGAGCTGCATGGTTTCGTGGACGAGGGCCGCTATATCGAGGTGGACCTGGCAGAGGCCCCGGTGACGCTGGCCTGCCTCTATCTGCCCAAAGGCGATTCACCGTTGTCCCCTGGTGGGCGCAACCGCGATCCGCTGACGCCTGAGCAGATCGCGAAGGTGCAATTGCGCTACGACCGGAAGATGAGCTTCCTGGCCGGTTTTGCCAAGCAGCTCCGGCGTACCCGGCGAGCAGCCCTGGCACGGGGACGCCAATTCGTCGTGGTCGGCGATTTCAACATCGCGCACACCGAGCACGATGTGAAGAACTGGCGTGCAGCGCGTACAGCATCGGGTTTCCTGCCCGAGGAACGTGCCTGGCTGGACACCCAGATCGGCCCCCGCATGCTGGTCGACGTGGTGCGCACCCGGAATCCGGACGTGGACGGGCCCTATTCATGGTGGAGCTGGATGGGCCAGGCCTTCGCGCGGGACACCGGCTGGCGGATCGACTACCAGCTGGCCAGCCCGGTGCTTGCGCATTCGGCCACGAATGCCTTCACCGACCGCGACGCCGATGCCGCAGAGCGGATCAGCGATCATGCACCCGTAGTCGTGGACTACGGACTCTGAAAACCCGTAGTCGTCCAACTAGGGATGCTGGGCCCCCCAGTGGTGCACAGCTCCAGGTGCGCCGCCGAGCCGAGCTGGTGCGGGGGCACCTTGATGGTGGCCTGGTGATGATAGGTCATGAACAGCGACGCGGCGACGGCGGCGATCGCGATGGCGATGCCGTCGGAACGCCATGCCATGTCGATGGCGTCATAGCCCAGCAGTGCGATGTTCACCCAGATGGCGATGCTGATCTGACGTGAGGTCGGGCGTGCCAGAGGCAGGGTGAGCCCGCCCCAGAGCATGTACCAGCTGTGCAGTGCGGGGCTGGCCAGGGCGACCACGAGATATCCCCATGAGATGAAGGACGCCGGCCGGCGCCGGGCGATGGTAACGGCTCCAAGGGCGAGCACGATGGCACCGGCGATGAGGAAGACGGTGTGCATGAAGGCGATTCCGGTGCCGGGGGCCGGGTTCGTGCCGAAAAGCTGGAGGATCAGCTGCAACAGCGAACCGAGCATCGTGGCAGGTGCGGGTGAGCCCACCGAGCCCGGCACGCTCACCGCGTTGTACCAGCCGAAGCCGAGCCCGGTGGCGATGCTGATCAGGGCGAACACGCCCACCGCGAAGACGAAGCTGACCAGCACACGGGTGACCGTGATGAGAGTCTCCCGCGGTTTCAGGG
Source organism: Propionibacterium sp. (assembly GCF_047719395.1). Lineage (NCBI taxonomy): Bacteria > Bacillati > Actinomycetota > Actinomycetes > Propionibacteriales > Propionibacteriaceae > Propionibacterium > Propionibacterium sp. The sequence continues at coordinate 5,345 of NZ_JBDNTB010000050.1, read as the reverse complement.
TTGACCACCGGCGGCACAGCATCGGCACCACGTAGGCCGCCAGCAGAGCTGGTTGCTTGATGGTGGCTGCCACACCCACGACGGCCGCTGCCGGCACCCACCACCAGCCGCCGGCCCGCCACGGGCCACCTCGGGTGGCAGGCCCGCCGGGCACCGGTGTGGTCGCCACCCACAGCGCCAGGACCACCAGTCCCATCATCAGCGAGTCGTTGTGGGCGCCGCCGACGAAGTCGATGATGAGCAGCGGGTTGAGGGTGCCGAACCAGGCGGTGAAGGCCGGGTCGATGCCCAGCCGCACCGCCAGCCTGGGCAGGAAGGCGGCGATGAGCACCACCCCGACCAGCGCCGGGATGCGTTGCGCCACGGCCGACCAGTAGGGGTCGAAGCCGCACACGTGCAGCAGCAGATTCGAGATCTGCATGGACAGCGGGCCATAGGGGCTGGGCGTGTTCCGCCAGACCCAGGAAACCTGATCGGCGAAGGCACCGGGCAGCACACCCGGGCCGTAGTAATAGGGGTTGATGCCGTTGTGCACCAGCCATCCCTGCGCGGCGTAGGAGTAGGCGTCCCCGCTGAAGATCGGTGGGGCGAGCAGGAAGGGCAGACTCCACACCGCGAGCACCGCCCAGTGCTTGAGATCCTGGTAAGCCTGCGGTGCGCCGGCCTTGTCCTTGAGGACCTGGCCCGGGCGCAGCCGGAACCAGGCATCGGTGAGCAGCAGCAGGCCAATCATCGTGACGATGGTGCCGCCGATCTTCGCCGGTGCGCCCTCCAGTCGCAGCGAGGCGAGCAGTGTCCACCAGGGCGTGCTGCGCGGCAGATAGGCCGGGGTGAGCGTGCCCAGGGCGATGAGCAGGGTGCCGTAGAGGCCCCGCCGGACCGCGGGCACGCGGAACACCTGGGCGAGGTCCGCAGCTCGGGCAGTGGCCCAGGTTCGCACAGCGGACACTCCGGACATCATGCCGACAGCGTATCTGCCGGGAAGGGTTGCTCTTTGTCAACTGGCAGCTAGCCTTGTGGGGCAAGTCATGTCTGGCAGCTGCGCACGAATGCTGACCACCTGGGTGAACCGCCTGGAGCGGAGCCCCGGTAAGCGTCGGGGAGATCTGCGCTGTCTACCTCATCCACTGTCTAGGAGCAGCATTGAGTGGTCGTCCGCAAGAATCGGACAGGCGCAAGCTGGACAAGGTCGTCATACGTTTCGCCGGGGATTCCGGCGACGGAATGCAATTGACCGGAGACAGGTTCAGCACCGAATCGGCGGAGTTCGGCAACGACATCGCCACACTTCCCAGCTTCCCGGCTGAGATCCGAGCACCCCAGGGCACACTGGCAGGGGTCAGCAGCTTCCAGGTGCACTTCGCCGCCCGCGACATCGTCACCCCCGGTGACAAGGCTGATGTGCTGGTCGCGATGGGCCCGGCGGCACTGCTGGCCAATCTCACCGGGCTGGTGCCGGGCGGCTTGATCATCGCCGACGAGCACGAGTTCACGGGCCGGGCGCTGAAGAAGCTGGGGCTGACCAGCAATCCGCTCACCGATGACTCCCTCACCGAGCACCAGCTCGTCAGCCTGGACATCACCAAGCTCTCCGCTGCGGCGGCGGCGGACTTCGGCCTGGGCCGCAAGGACGTCACCAAGACACGCAACATGTTCGCGCTGGGGCTGGTCTGCTGGCTGTACGGACGCTCCATCGACGACACAGTGGAATGGCTCGGCCACAAGTTCGCGAAGAACGCCGCGCTGCGTGACGCCAATATCGCCGCATTGAAGGCCGGCGAGCACTACGGCGAGACCACCGAGTTGTTCGCGGTGCGCTACGAGGTGCCACCGGCTCCGATGCCCGCCGGACGTTACCGCCGCATCACCGGAAATCTGGCCACCGCCTACGGCCTGATGACCGGCGCCCATCGCGCCGGCCTCACCCTGTTCGTGGGTTCCTACCCGATCACCCCCGCCTCGGATCTGTTGCACGAACTGTCCCGGCGCAAGTCGCACGGCGTCGTCACCTTCCAGGCGGAGGACGAGATCGCCGGAGTCGGCGCCGCGCTGGGCGCGAGCTTCGGCGGGGCGCTGGGCGTGACCACCACGTCGGGTCCCGGCTTCGCGCTGAAACAGGAGATGATCAATCTCGCCGTGATGACCGAGCTCCCGCTGGTCATCGTCGATGTGCAGCGCTCCGGGCCGTCCACCGGTATGCCCACCAAGACCGAGCAGGGTGAGCTGCTGCAGGCCCTGTACGGACGCAATGGCGAGTCACCGCTGCCGGTGGTTGCCGCCTCCTCCCCCTCGGACTGCTTCGACGTGGCCGTGCAGGCCTGCCGGATGGCCGTGGAGTACCGCACGCCCGTGGTGATGCTCAGCGATGCCTTCCTGGCCAACGGCGCCGAGCCCTGGCTGATCCCCGATCTGGCCACCATCGACCCCATCGAGCCGAATTTCGCCACGGCGCCCAATGGCACCGACGACAAGGGCAGGCCCACCTTCCTGCCCTACCGGCGCGACTCATTGACCCTGGTCAGGGACTGGGCCATCCCCGGCACGCCAGGCACGGAGCACCGGCTCGGCGGCCTCGAGAAGTCCGTCGAGGCGGGTTCGGTGAGCTACGACCCCGACAATCACGAGCTGATGGTGGAGACCCGTGCCAACCGCATCGCCGGTATCCCGGTGCCCGATGTGCAGGTGGATGACCCCACCGGCGATGCCGATGTGCTGGTGATCGGCTGGGGCTCCACGTGGGGACCCATCACCGCGTCGGTGCGCCGGTTGCGCGAGCAGGGCCGGATCATCGCACACGCCCAGGTGCGCAATCTCAACCCGCTGCCCGCCAATTTGGGCGAGGTGCTGCACCGCTATCGCACCGTCGTGGTGCCCGAGGTGAACATGGGCCAGTTCTGCCAGCTGATTCGCGGTCGCTATCTGGTGGATGCCCAGAGTTACCACCGGGTGCGAGGGCTGCCGTTGGCCATGGACGAGCTGACCGCCTATCTGGCGGGTGTCATCGATGAGCTCGAGAACGACGAGCCGGAGAGCACCCGCCCGGCGGATGACAAGCCTTTGACGACTGCTGGAAAGGACCGGTTGTGACCACCACATCGGCTGTTGACGGCCTGGCGGGCGTTCCGCTGGCGCTGGAGCCGCTCAATCGCAAGGACTTCATCTCCGACCAGGAAGTGCGCTGGTGCCCCGGCTGCGGTGACTACATCATCCTGTCGGCCCTCCAGGCCGTGCTGCCCCGGCTCGGTATCCGCCGGGAGAACACCGTAGTCGTCTCGGGAATCGGCTGCTCCTCACGGCTGCCCTATTACATGGACACCTACGGCATCCACTCCATCCACGGCCGCGCGCTCACGCTGGCCACAGGATTGGCGATGACCAGGCCAGACCTGGCGGTTTTCGTCATGACCGGCGACGGCGATGCACTGTCGATCGGCGCCAATCACCTGATTCATGCACTGCGCCGCAATGTGAATATCACGGTGCTGCTGTTCAACAACCGCATCTACGGGCTGACGAAGGGGCAGTACTCCCCCACCTCCGAGGTGGGCCAGGTCACCAAGTCGTCCCCGATGGGTTCGGTGGACAGGCCGGTGAACCCGGTGAGCCTGGCGCTGGGCGCGGAGGCCACCTTCGTGGCCCGCACCCTGGACTCCGACAAGCCGCACATGGAGGAGACCATCGCCGCAGCAACCAAGCACCGCGGGGCCAGCCTGGTGGAGATCTACCAGAACTGCTCGGTCTTCAATGACGGCGCCTTCGAACTGCTGCGCGAGCCGGAATCCACCGAATCGGTCATCCGCCTCGAAGAGGGCGAGCCGATCCGCTTCGGCGCCGAGGGACATCTCGGCGTGGTGGCCGCACCCGACGGCGGTGTCAAGGTGGCTGAGGTGGCCAAGGTCGGCGAGCAGGCAGTGCTGGTTCATGATCCGCATTGCACCGACCCGAGCCGGGCCTTCGCGCTGAGCCGGCTCACCGACCAGGGCCTGATGCGCCGTGCGCCGATCGGGATCTTCCGCGACGTCGATCGTCCGGCCTATGACGATCAGGTGCGGGCGCAGATGAGGCTGGCCCAGCAGGGCGAGCATCTGGAGAAGGAGACTGACTCCTCGCTCGAGAAGCTGCTGGTCGGTCCGGACACCTGGCAGGTGGTCTACGGGACGAAGGCCGGAGCTCGCAAGCAGTAGACCGCCCAAGGGCTTCGCTGGTCAATTTCAGAACGCGAAACCTGATCGGCCTTCGCTGGTCGCAGTACTCTCGGCCCGGTGAGTACAACAACCTCCGCGAGCACCTCTTGCCCCGCCTTCCACTACGAGGACTTCGATCGCACGGTCCCGCCCACCGAGGACCTCTTCCGACATGTCAACGGCTCCTGGCTGAAGACCGCCACGATCCCGGCCGACAAGGGTTCCTGGGGTGCCTTCGACAAGCTTCGCGAGAACTCCGAACAGGCGGTTCACGAGATCATCGAGTCGCTGCGCTCCGGCGCACCAGAAGCGGGTTCGGAGGCAGCCAAGGTTGCAGACCTGTATGTCTCCTTCATGGACGAGCAGACCGTCGAGCAGCGCGGCGTCGAGCCGCTGACCCCGCTGTTCGCGAAAGTGGACGCCATCGAGTCCGTGGCCGATCTGGCAGCTTTCTGGGGCTGGAGTGTGCGGCACGGCATCGACGCCCTGGGGGATTTCGACAACGACTCCGACCCGGGCAATCCGCAGCGCTATCTGATGTTCGTCAGCCAGTCCGGCATCGGCCTGCCGGACGAGGAGTACTACCGGTTGCCCGAGTACGTGAAGACCCGCGAGCAGTACCTGGCGCACATCACCCGCTGCTTCGAGCTCGCCGGGCTGCCCGATGCCACGACGCAGGCGCAGGCCGCCTATGAGCTGGAGAAGGACATTGCCTCCTGCCACTGGGACAAGGTGCGCACCCGCGACATGGTCGAGATGTACCACCTGCAGAGCTGGCAGGAGTTCACCGACGCCACCCCGAGTCTGGAGTGGGAGTCCTTCCTGACCGGTGCCGAGCTGCCGCACGAGGCGGTGGCAGAGGTGATCAACTGCCAGCGCACCTTCTTCACCGATGCTGCGCCGCTGGTGACCACCGACCGGCTGGATGCCTGGCGGTCCTGGGCGCGCTGGCAGATCATCAACTCCCTGGCGCCCTATCTCAGTGAGGCGCTGAGCACAGCGAACTTCGACTTCTACGCCAGGACGCTGCGCGGGGTGCCCGAGCAGCGCCCGCGCTGGAAGCGCGGGGGCGACCTACCCGCCCGGGGTCTAGGCGGAGCCCAGGGCAAGCTCTACATAGCCGCGCCCCTCCCCCCCCCCCCCCAGACCGGCGCGGGGGAC
>NZ_JBDNTB010000049.1:0-21533 GCF_047719395.1 Propionibacterium sp. | reverse complement strand
CTCCTCGAGGCCGGAGGATTCAGACCCCAACTACACCCTCAATCGTGAAGAGCCCGTGATCGTTCACATCGGATTCTGGACGACTCTCGTCTTCTTCATCGTTGAACGCTCGGCGAAGGGCCAAGACGTCGACTTCGCTCACGAGTGGAGTGTTGATGATCTGCCGGAGCCCAAGGACCTGGGCGCGGGCTTCTCTGAACTTGTGGCCTACCTCGTGTGGCTCGTCATTGCTGCTGGTGCCCTGGTCTGGGATCACCTACTCGGTTTCGCCCCGGGCCATCCTGGTCTGTCGTTCTTCGCTGTCGGCCTGTGGCCGTGGTGGATGGGCGCGCTGTTCGTCGTGATGGCTGCGGGGGCCTTGGTGGCCATCGCGGTGTATGTGCGGGGTGCGTGGACGCCTGCGGCAGCCTGGGCGAAGACCGTACTGAACGTGGTCGTGATGGCGGGCGTTCTGTTGCTGATCACCCGCGGTGAGCTGATCGACCCCGCATTCTTTCCGGCGCTGATTCCGGCAGACTCCGCTGCGACAGTCTCGAACATCGTCATCGCGGTCATCGGGTTCGCGGTGGTGGGAAGCGGAGTGTGGGACTCGATCGACGGCTTCCTCAAAGTGCGCCGGGGCCGAGCGGCACGAGGCTGAGACGTGCTGGCCTGCGGAATCCCGCGTTTGGTCAACCGCCAAAGGTGGGAGCATGTTTTCCATGCCTGTCAGATCGGCCCAAGTTCGGTGCAACGAGATTTCGCTTGCAACTGAGATCCTCACCACTGTCTGCAGCCTGCTCGACAATTTGCTCATAAACGCGACGTGCCAATTCGTGTGAGTGATGGCGGCTATTCAACATGGCGGTCGAATTGCGCATAACATCGATTACGAGCTTCCGCATTCCTGTGATTTCTTCCTCGGAAAAATCATCAAGAGTGAATGCTCCGAGTTCAAAAGCGATACGGTCAACCGGTGTAAGCTTATAATTTCCATGTACGTAGCTGAACACTGCGGGATGCCCATCGGTTTCTTGAAACCACTCCGCATCCTCATCTTCTTCCCGATCCTCTGCTGAGATAAACGTTCCTGGAGCAGCGTTCAGAAAAGAAAACAATTTTCCATTCGTGACTTCATGGCCATCCTTGTCCATCCTGAAAAAACGTGGAAACACCGCAATTTCCAAGGGGCCCACAGTCAACGTTGCAAATCTCCCCCTTGCAGTTTGCGGATAGTCGGACAGCGTCCAATACCGTTCTTCAAGCTCAACTGCTGAAGGAATCACCTGCGACACCACTTGGGCAAGCAAGCCGATCACGGCCTCAGCGGCCGACTGCCCATTCTCTAGTATTTCTTTGCCCGCATGGGCCGTGCAGAGCTTCGGTATTGCACCCGGTTCCCGTCGTGCTGCTTCGACAAACGGCTCGAGATCGTATGTAGGGCTACCAGTTGCCCAGTGCTTTTGCACTTCGATCGAGACAATTTTGTCGAGAGGAGCTGGTTGATCGTGCCCGATGTTCCATACTTTATTGCGGAGTTTGTGCCCCTGTGAGCATTGTTGAATGATCATGGCATGTTCCGCTTGATCAAGTGGTCCTTCATTAACCGGCATGAATCCGAATGCCACGATATCCGGCCATGGTGTGTGATGTGCTGAACCGTGCCGATGGGATGAGAAGCGACCATTTGCAGTTGTCGCTTTTCCGACGTAGCGTTCGCCGTTTCTAAATTCGAGCACATATATACCGCGGCGATCTTTAACTGCAAGCAAGGGTGCTACCGATGTTGCACCGTCGAGACTCCACCATCTGAGTTCATGTGCGGCGGCCATCCAATGGTCATCTCCAGACTGTTTGTGTCACTTGTCGAATTCGAGTCGAGTTGGGCTTGAATATTCCTTGAGACCGAACAGCTCGGTCTCGATGTCGACAGCGGATACCTCGTCCATGCACAGCACCAGCTCACGCCTTTATCGCTCGTACTCATTCAGCGGGATGCGATCGTGCGTGCAGACCTTGATGGCCGTGAGGTCACCAGCAATGATCCGGCGCAGCACGGTGGATCGTGACATCCCCAGCCTCTTGGCCGCCTTCCCGAGGTCAGCAGCTCGACACGGATGGAGAAGTCGGCAACCTCGCCGTGCTGCTTCGCCGAATCCAGGTACACACGAATACGTTGCCACCCATCACTCGACAAGTACGCCGGATTCACGGTCATGCTCGCCGTCGCCACAGCGTATTCGTCTGTGAGCATTTAGGAATCTATAAGTGTTCATAGTGCATTGCGTTGACCCTGCAGAATGTCGGCTGAGCGGTGGCTTTTGGGGATTCTTACCACCGGGCTTCCAATGGGGCTCAGAACTTTCTGAACTCAGTTGATGTGAGTACTAAAGCACACATATGACGGCCATTGAGCGGACTGACGAGTTCGCCGCATGGGAGTCGAGATTGAAGATGGACCTGAGCACCGCAACACGGATCGCCGGTCGTCCGAATCCAGCGGCTGGCACTCGCAACTCTGGCGACGCTGGCTGAAGTGTTCTGGTGGGCGTCCCTTGCGGCCGAAGAACCTGCTGCTGGCACTGACACGGGGCAGCGAACCACGTGAAAGCATGCGTCCAGAGCGCGCAACAGTGGTCGCTCAGATGGGCCATCTCGACACCGACTCCGTCTGGAACGTTTACCTGGGCGAGATGATCGGGCTCATCCATCAGAAGCCACCCCTTGTGACGTCTCGCGGATGTACGTAACGCCAAAGGCTCTGACTTGGCGGAACTCTTGGTGGCTGGTGCCGAGGTCGAACCAGCCACCTTCTGACTTCTGGAAGATGTCGAGGCCGCGTCCGAGGTTGATGCGCCAACCGGTATCGGTGCGAATCCAGCGGTCATGGCCGCCTGGGTCCTTCGCTATCTCCACGTTGAGACCTTGCTGAGCTGCCCCTTGGATGATCTGGTTCAACATCTGCAACTGCTTCTGTTGGTAGTTCGGATCGTCGTCGAGCGTCGTGAACAGCTTGAAGTTCACCTCATCTGCGGGGTCCTTCGCCGAGGCGATCAGCGCCAGCAGCTCGACGAGGTTCCGTCCTTGGTGGCTCATCCGGATGTAGGGATCGTGAAGCTCGATCTCGGTTGCACCACGGAGGTATGGGAGGAGGATCTGCTCGTATGAGACACCGCGTTGGTTCTCGACGAAGTCTCGTTGTCCTTCGAACAGTCGAGGCTTCTCCGCCACAGAGTGGACCGCGGGTGCGTCGGCGACTGGTCCCGGAGGTGTTGGCGTGCTTTCCGTCGCCGAGTTAGCGCGGGGGCCGGCGGTCTTTCGGTAGTACGCCGGGTATTCATCCTCCTCCAGGGTCGTGACGGGATGCCAGTCGCTGGACTTGTCGGTGTATCCGAAGCTGACGGGCTCAAAGGTCGCGTCGATGCGCAGGATCTGGTCCTTTACCCGCTTGCGCCCCTCAATGGCGAAGCGCAGCAGTTCCTCGATCTCCTCCGCGCTCGCCTCACCCGTTGGGTAGACGAGCTTCATCAGTCCGGAGAACGTCTTGTGGATGCCGTCCCGATCACGGGTGGAGATGTCCGATCCCAGCGTGAAATATGGCTGGTACTTGTCAGAGAAGTCGCTGTTGCGCATGGAACGCAGCACCTCGGCGAGGTAGTCCACCACGAAGCCGTACCCCGTGGAGAACATCTCACCGCGGATCGTATCGACTTCCCACCCGGGGAGATAACAATGCAGCCGATCCAAGTAGGCCGAATCGTGATAGGCCTCGGGCAACTCATCGAACAGGTCGGAGTTCTTGAGCATGTAGGGCACGGTGTGAGAGGTATTGCCCACGAACACCATGGATGCCTCCGCGCCTAGTGTCTGCACGCCACGGGAGAAGGACTTGTTGGCCATGTAATTCTTCATGATGTCCACGAGTGCCTTGTCCGTGCGCTTCTTCTTGCCCGCGAACTCGTCGAAGGCCACCACGTCCCAGTAGCCGACCAGGCCGATCTTTCCGTTGGAGTTGTTGACGAACAACTTCGGGACCGTCACCTCGCCACCCGAGATCAACATGCCGTGCGGTGAGAATTCGGAGAAGATGTGTGACTTGCCGGTGCCCTTGGGCCCCAACTCGATGAGGTTGTAGTTGCGCTCGACGAACGGGATCAATCGGATCAGCTGGAGGAGTTTCGCACGGCGGCCGAACATCTCCGGGTTGAAACCGATGGATTGGATGAGTAAGTCGATCCATTCATCTGTGGTGAAGCCTTCTCGCGATGCGAGATAACCACCGAAGTCGAATCTGGACATCTGAATCGGCTTGAGCGATCCAAGGATCCACGGGACGGTCCGGGCGTCATCAGAATGAAAGTATTCGACGTCACAGATGCACCACACGCCACCGACCAAGAGTTTCTCGTTGGCTTGGACGATCCCATCATCTATGACGACTCCACGGATCCCGAGGTTCTCGAACGACGCCTGATAGACGTCTTCCTTCTCGTTGAGCACGACGCTGACCCGGTCGATGATCCGGTGGCGTCCCTTTTCACGGATGATGGACTTCACCAGCTCCGACTCGTTGCGGTGCACGTAATGGTCAGCCAGGATCTTGCGCACGGCGTTGATGCCCGCATGAATCGTTGCTTCGTCGTCGGACGCCGCATACTGGCCCAAGAGGTACTCCAGGACGAAGGTGGGGACAATCGCATTACCCTTGACCGCCCTGACGAGGTCTTTGCGGACAACGGTTCCGCCGTACAGCAGGTTGATCTTGTAGTCGAGGTCGGTCTGCTGTGGTGTGCCGTTGCCCAAATTCTGGGTGTCGGTCATAGCTGCTTGCCTCACTTACAAGTCAAAGTCCGTGGTGAACGAACGGCGCAGCGTGTACTGAGCACGGGCGTAGGTCCGCCACTGGGTGGTGTTCGGGATCTGCTCCTCCAGCCGGAACTCGACAGCGCGGTTGTTGAATTTGTCCGCGTCCTGGCTCAGCAGCATCGGAGCGTTCTGGTACCGATCGCGCTTGTCGTCCGAGGTCTGGTCGAAGGACAGTTCGGTCTGGTTGGAGATGAGTGTCTCGCCAACGTACAGTCCGGCACGGAGAACTCGGGGCTGAACCTTCTCGTTCACCGGTTCGTTCTGGTAAAGCCTCACCACCAGTTGACCGGTCGTGATCTTGTCCGTCTCCGGCTGAACGTCAACGTTGACCTGTCGGGTATCGCTCTTGCGCTTCTTGTTGATCGCCAGCACCGGCACCACGATCTCCTGCAACGCCGCTCCACCATGCACGTACCGCGACCCAGCACCGGCCAGGCGCAGCCGGTGGATCGACTTCGGTATCTGCACCTGAAGATCACTTGCCAACTCGACCTGCTCAGGCTCGAACATCTTGAACGCCGGATCGTCCTTCAGCCCGCGCCCCAGAACGTAGCGGCGGTTTATCACCGTGAGGTCGTCGCCCTGGGGCTTGGTCGAGAGATACCCAGCGTCGGCAAGGGGACTGTCTTGGTAGAGGAACCCGTGGTCAGCGGTCACGAAAATGTTCGTGGCGTTCGCGCTGGCAAGCTTCTTCACCAGTTTCACGAGTGTGCCGAGTGTTACCTCTGCTGCCTCGAAGACAGATCGCTCGGTAGCGGCCTTGTCACCAGCAGCGTCAATCCCGTTGTGGTAGACGTAGAAGACGTGGTGCTCGGTGTAGAGCTGCTTCAGTTCCCGACTGCCCATCGCCAGCACTTCCTCAGCTTGGATCGCGTACCCATCCACCCGGGCGAGGATCTTGTTCCGGTTGGCCGTCCCGTCCGAGCGCTGCCCATCCACGAGAACAGGATCGCCGCCATTCGAGTGGGCGAGGGTCTTGTGGGGCAGAAGTGAAGCCATCCCCAGTTGGGTGTAGCTCGGCAGCACTCCGAGCATCGCGTCGAGCGTAGCGTCGAAGCGGTCCTCTTGGCGTATGCGGGTGCCCAGTTCCTGGGCGACCTCATAGCGCAGGGCATCAGAGATGATGACGACAGCCTTCTTGGTGCCCTTGCGGACGAGAGGCTCCACTCGGTCCTGGTAGAACGACGACTGGGGCTGCACCATGTTCGAGCGCCAAACACCGACCGCGTCCACCTGATGCTGCCAGGCTGCGCCGAGCGGGAAGAGGAACTTGTTGACGTAGTAGTTTTCCACCTCGTCAGGCAACTTCTCGTCCATACCCGCGTAATCGGTGGTGCGAGCAGCGAGCTGGAAGTGCCGGTAGAGCTGATCGATGCGAAACCACTCCCGCTGATATCGCTGCAAACCCCCATCAAACGAGGAGATCTCGAACGCCGCACTGGCAAGTGTCGAAAGCAGCTCGGAGGCGGCACCGATCGCCGTGTACAGATCCCGATAGCCGTCCACCCAAATGCTCAACTGGCGGCCACGGATTATCTCGGCTACTTCACGGACGCTGATCGTCCGCTCCGTCACCTGGCGGGCCAGAGTGCTGACGATCTTCTGCTCGACCTTCTCGAACAGATCGTTCCCGGCCAGGGACGCGATATCAGCGTCTTCGATCTGGCTCGCGTAGTCGAGATCCTTGGCGGCGCGCGAGGCCAGCGTCATCAGTTCCTTGGCGCTGCGGCGATCGTTGCGCAGGCTGGCGAAGTCCAGCTGGATGTTTCGCAAGGCTCCCGGCTGATCGCTCTTGAACCCGTTGATGGCCTGCCGGAACATCCACAGCACGAAGTCGTCGACGCTCGATTGGTCCGCCTTGTATCCGTAGATCTTGGCGACACCCCCCCAGTGGAAATTCAGCAAACCGTACTCGTTGAGCGAGTCGTACTTCTGTCTCGAACCATGGGCGTTCTCGACCAGAAGGGTACGGGTCAGTTCCAGCAGGCTGTGCTCGCTCTGACCCAGCAGCACTGCGCACATCTTCGCCTGGACCAAGTCCGCCGAGTCATCAGCATTCAGGAGAGCCTTGAGCGCCTCAGTACGTTTTGCGGCCCGGAAGAACGTCTCATGGGCAATAAACACTGCGTCGACACCATCACTTGTCAGCCCGAGGTCGTGGCGTAGCAACGCCGTATGCTCGGCAGTGAACACCCCGTAGGCGAGTTCCAGATCAAGCAACCAGTTCCCAACCCCTGCAGGCACCGCGCCCTGGCGGTAGACGAGGAACTTGGCCTCTGGCTCCTCCTGTAGCATCCGATACTTGAGCGCATACTCGTCTTTGGAGACCGCGACCGCGGTGACGTCCGGCAGATCGATGCCGGAAAGTTCATCCGCGTAGTCGCCGTCGAGGTCATGCCAGAACACCAGACGTTGGTGGACGAATAGCTCTTCCAAGTGCGGGAGCACCGATGTAAGGGAACTCATTCGTTGCCCTCCTGTCCAGCGAGCACGGCATGCCCAGCTCCTGTGATGCGGTGGCGCTGGTCTGGGTGTGTGGGTTTGTCAGGAAGGGCCACCTCCAACAGCCCGACCTTGAGAAGTGGCTTGAGATGGCAGCGGAATGCTCGGGTTGGGCAGGCGTCCCTCACCGGCGCGCTCCAAGAGATCAGACATGTCACGGCTCCAGCTTGTTCGTGGGCCAGCTCCATCCCTCGACCTTCTTCCGATCTTTCTCCAAGCCGAAGTTCCTCAGCGCTTTCCCGAGCCGCAGGTAGTTGACCAGCACACCGTCGTCCAGATCTATCTCAAGTTGTCGCGTGGCGAGCGGGTAGAGCACATCGTGCTCGTACTCGCTCAGCTCGACCAGGATCCTCCGGAGACGCTCACCTTCCTTGGCGGCAGCTGCCTGCTGGCGCGGAGAGCCCTCGCCGTTGGCTTCACGTTCGAGGTTTTCCAGACTCGCCTCCAACTTTGCCTCGTACTCGCGCAAATACTCGTTGAGCACCGTCGACACCGTTGACGGGGTGTACCGATGCATGTAGACCAGAGCGTTGAAGGAGCCCTTCGGGCTTGAGAACAGCCAGTAGATCGGGCGCTTCTTGTATCGCTTCACGTGGTCGTCGTAGAACTTCGACTTGCCGCCGCGGGTGATGAAGTAGTCCCGAAGCGTCTTCATCCCCAAGGACTCTCCCACGAAGCGCAGATTCTCCTCGAAGTGTTCCTCGCCGAACGCCAGGCGAAGGAACTGGCGAAACTTCGCGACGATGTCATCCTCGAACCATTCACCGTCCACGATCGGGAGCACGTTGTCCGCGTCGGGCATGAACGAGGGCACTGGAATCTTGGCGAGGTAGTCCGGCAACGTCGCACCCTGGTCGGCGAGGATCAAGCCCGGCTTGTCAAGACTGTATCGGCCAAACATGCAGCCAACGGCGTACGAGACGAGGTCGACGATGGCGGACTCCACGAACAGGACATCGCGTTCCTCGGGCGTCTTGTTCGGCCATCGGAACGCGGAGTTGTTGGTGAGCGACACGCGCTCGAGTGGTACATACGAAGGGACCTCGTCCTCCAGCCCGTAGAGCTTCGCGACGGCCTCGTTGTTTTCGATCTCCAGCTGTTGCTGAGCGCGTGAGCGAGCAGCCCACTCTTCTCGGTGCTGTGCAACGATCTGTTCAAGCGTCTTCAAGGGATGCCTTACGCGAGTTCACCGAGGTATCAATGCTCACCGTCGACTGCCCCGGGCACGGAAGGGTAGCCATGGGGGTAGCCGAAGTACAGCAGTGCACTTTACCGCCAAGTCCGACCTTTTCCGCGGATGCTGCAAGTGCCGCTCGAGTCCTCGTCCTGTCAGTGTGCAGGTAGGACTGCGTGCTCAGCACTGAGGAGTGCCCGAGCACGGCTTTGATGGTGGTTTCGTCGATCCCGTTGGCGAGTAGCAGGGTGGCTGCTGTGTGACGTGCCTCGTACAGCAGGGGTCTCCGGCTGGTGCCATCTGGGAGTGTGACTTCAATCCCTGCCTCCTTGGCGATCTCGTACCACTGTCGACGATCCTGTTCCGCCGATTGCGGGGTGCCGTCGTCTCGGGGCCAGACGAGCCCGCACGGGGATGACGGCGCGCAGTCTGCCCAGGACGAGAGTGCTTCGACGAGCCAAGGCACGAGCGGGATGACGCGGCTGCCAGCGCGGGTCTTTGGCCGGACCAAGTGGTAGGCGCCATGGATGTGGCGGGACTCGAACCCGCGAGGCACCCGGAATCCGCTTCCGGGTTCCCTGAGCTCGACGTATGGCAGCGCTTTGAGTTGCCAGGCGAGTGTCATCGTCTCGGCCTGGAGATCCACCATGTCCCAGGTCAGACCCAGTGCCTCCGCGGGGCGCAGCCCTTCCACAAGCGCCGCTACCCATCGTGAGGCGTCGGGACGGGTGGCGGCCACAGCGAGGATCTTCGCCGCGGCCTCTGCGCTCAGGGGCTGTCTTGGCGAGCTCCCGATACCTGGACTGCCTGCCTCACGGGCGCGCTGTGGGACCCTGTAGCCTTCGGCGACCGCGTCAGAGAGAATCTTGCCGAGCACCGCATGAGTTCGCTGCATCGTGGCGAGCGCGAGACCGGCGTCTTCCTGGATCGCCGTGATCTTCCTGATGTCGGCGGGCACCAAGGCTTCGAGACGTAGGTGCCCGATAGCCGGGACGATCCAGCGCCTGATTCCTGAGCGGTCCGAGACGTACGTGCCGGGTCGGACGATGCGCTGCCGCTGTTCGAGCCATCGATCAGCCCATCGCTTGACGGTGATACTGCCGCACGTCTGGGCAGCGGGCCCCTCAGCCGCAACTCGATTCTGAACCTCAATGAGTCTGACGCGAACTGCGGTCTCCGTTCGTGCCTTCACCGTGATGCGGCGCCGCGTTCCTCGTTCCGTCCATCCGGCCTCGATCGAGGCCACCCACTGTCCCCTAGAGTTCCGGTAGACCGACCCGGTTCCCTTGCTGCGTTGCTTGATCCTCTCCATGACCCCATGGTGTGGGAGATCTCGATGTTCGGCAGGGTAGCCACCGGGGTAGCCATGTGTGACGGTTGCCGAGGCGAGTTGGCAAGATCTGGAGGCTCGGTAGTCAGCCTCGAGGCGAGGCGATGGCTGACCGCAACACAGTTCATGAAGGACGAATACCCGGACAGCAAGTCGGACCTGTTCGCTGGTTTCATCGCGCGCTGTGCCGGTCTCGCGCTGCCACGCGGAACGGCGGCTATGATCACCATGCAGTCGTGGATGTTCCTCAGCTCGTACGAGAAGCTACGCGCCTCAGTGCTGACTCACCAACGGATCACGTCGATGCTTCACCTCGGCGCGCGGGCCTTCGACTCGATCGGGGGCGAGGTTGTCTCGTCGACGGCGTTCGTCTTGGCGAACCAGCCATCTGGGGGCCAGAGTTCCGCCCGCAGGCAGGCGGGCACGTTCATCCGTCTTGTCGACGGAGCGTCAGAAGCAGAGAAAGTCAACGCATTGAGCACCGCCCTTGGCTCGCAGACCAAGGAGGAAGGCTTCCACCTCGCATCGGGGGAGGACTTCGCTGCCATCCCCGGATCCCCGATTGTTTACTGGCTGAGTGAAAGAATGCGGGCGGTCTTCACTGTTCATGACCCATTTGGCGCGGTTGCCTCGCTGGCTGTCGGTCTCCAGACAGGGGACAACAACCGGTTTCTTCGCCAGTGGTGGGAGGTCTCGGGTAACCGGACCGCATTCTCTTGCACGTCACGTGAAGACGCCGCCGCAAGCGGCGCGCGTTGGTTCCCATACAACAAGGGCGGCGAATTCCGGAAGTGGTACGGCAACCAAGAGTACGTACTCAATTGGGAGCATGACGGCGCCGAGATCCGTACATTCGGGACCGAGGATGGCGGTCGCCCGCGGTCGCGGGCTCAGAACACAGATACCTACTTTTCACCGTCAGTGTCGTGGTCCAAGGTCAGCAGTGGGGCTCCGGCATTCCGCTCCTATCCTGCCGGGTTCATTTACGACGTCGCAGGAACGTCAATCTTCGCCGCTACAAGACAACAACGGGCTATGTTGCTCTCCTTTGCGAACTCCCAGGTGGCATTCGAGCAGTTGGCTGCGGTCGCCCCGACGCTCAACTATGAAGTGGGACAGGTCGCTGGCCTCCCGGTCGCGGCTGCGTCCGCGGCCGGCGGCGCCCCCCGTGGCCCCAAGGCCATCGGCGGGGCGGGCTCGGGCGGGGGGGGGGTGGCGGTCTCCGGGGGGGTGGGGCGGAACCCCCTGCTGGGGCAGACGGCACACGGATAACGACAGGGACCGCGCATTCCGGGGCCTGCGCTGTCATGCAAGCGTGACCAACGGGTTGCGTTCGAAGCTCCATGATGTCTCCGCAAGGTCCCAATCGGCACGCGACGTCTCAACCAGGTTGTCTACGGTGCTGCCCGGGAGATCTTTGACATCAGAAGCGACCGGCACCAGGCCGACGTACCCAATGTGAAAGTGCATCGTCGGCGCGAGGACCTGCATCACCTCCATGACGTACTTAGAGTTCATCAGGAGCGCGATCCGATCAAGCATCGTCTCCTGTCCGAATCCCGAGTGACCCGTCGAATCGTGAATGAACCCCTTGGGGTACCGCCGGAACGCGGCCTCTCCCGAGGAGATGTCGGACCACGACACTGACGGTGAAAAGTAGGTTCCAGGGTTGCGGATGACGGAACGCGGCTTGAAGGCAACGATCTCCGCACCGTCGTCCTCCCAGTTGACGACGTGCTCTTGGTTGCCGTACCACTTCCGGAATTCGCCGCCCTTGTTGTATGGGAACCAACGCGCGCCGCTTGCGGCGGCGTCTTCACGTGACGTGCAAGAGAATGCGGTCCGGTTACCCGAGACCTCCCACCACTGGCGAAGAAACCGGTTGTTGTCCCCTGTCTGGAGACCGACAGCCAGCGAGGCAACCGCGCCAAATGGGTCATGAACAGTGAAGACCGCCCGCATTCTTTCACTCAGCCAGTAAACAATCGGGGATCCGGGGATGGCAGCGAAGTCCGCTTGTGACACTTCGTAGCGGTTGTATGTGGAGTCGAAGAACAGCGCCTCAATCACGGACACCGGCCTGACATCAACGTGTTGCTCGAAGAGCCGTCGGTACACCCCACGCGCTGACCCGGCCGGAGCGTTGTCGATCACGAAGGCGACTGTTCCGAAGTCCGACCCGAATATGCCGCGTCCCAGGTGGACCATCGACGCGATTCGCTGGCTTTTAAGTAGGTCATGCCGTAGGTCTTCGAAGGATTTCAACGACATCCACGACGGAAGGTTGATCATTGCCCAGGTGCCGCAGCGGACAGTGAGCACCCGGGCACGGACCATGAACGCCGTCATGAGGTCGGCTTTACCAGTCGGGTACTCGTCCTTCATGAACTGTGAAAGGAGGGCGTTCATCTGCTTGCTGCCCATGTAAGGCGGATTGGCAACAACAACTGAGTACTGCCGCCCCAGGTACTCGGCCTGGGTGATGACCCGCTGGGCCCGTTCGATGGTGTCGGCGTGAAGAATGTCTCCTGCGTCGTCGAGAGTCGCAAGGTGCTCAGCGAGCCGGACGGTCAACCCAGGATCGGGTTGAATGAGCGAACCGAACGTGTCTGCGTGTTCGAACTGGTTCCAGAATGCTGTCTCGGAGTTGCGGTCGCCATCCTTTGTCACGAGGTAGTCGATCTCGTCGGGACTGAATGCGACCGGTTCGACGACGCAGATGTTCGGTTGGACGGTCTTCTTGAAGAAGGCGCGCTGCCCGGCTCGTGCCTTCATCGAGAGGGCGAATGCTGCCAGTGCACCGGCGCGAGGGTCGATCTCGGTGCCGTAGATGTTGTGGGTGAGGATGAGGCTGGGGATTTCAGACGGGTTGTACCCCTGTTCCTCATAGATGGCGTGGAGGAGATCGAAGGCGTAGGTGAGCATGTGACCCGACCCGCAGGCTGGGTCGATGACCGTCAGCTCCTCAGGACTGCTGAGCTCGAGGAACTCCGTCTCTTCGTCGACTGGGGCGATGTAGTAGGCCATCTGGTCGACGAGGTGGGAATCTGGATGGTTGAGCATCCACAGTCGTCCGACGGAGTTCTCGACGAGGTAGCGGACGATCCAGTGCGGTGTGAACAGCTGGGTGGCGGCAGGGATTTCGGCGGCTCCGGCCTTCATGTTCTTCTTGAATCCGGCGAAGACCTCGTCTTTGCGTTCTGAGATGTAGAACTGATAGAGCCAACCTATGACCTCAACATCCTCACACACCTCGGGAGTCAAAGTGGCAACGGCGCGGGCAAGGATGGACTCGTCGGCCAGGAGGTTGGCGGGTATGAGGAGTTCGGTGTAGTCGCCTTCGCGTTCGAACATGAACGGCATCGAGCGGTTCCAGTAGCGGCAGTGCTCGGAGAGCAGCAGGGTGTATGCCTCGCCCTGCGGGTCAGTACTGGGCCGGGACCCATCGAGGAGCCCGGTCACAGTGGCGGCGGTTTTGGGGTTGACGACGTCGGGGTCGAAGGTGCCGCGTTTGGCGTCGGCGAGGATCTCAGGCTGTCCTACGTTCTGCCCTGCACCGGGTGAGACGACTCCGGCGTTGGTGTAGCCGTTGGCGTCCATGAAGCGTAGGGCGATGATGCGATTGAACCACGTGTAGGCGACCTTGTCGGCGACAGAGTCCTTACCCTTTACATCCCCACCGGCTTTCTTGATGTCGGCTTCGAGAGCGCGGATGGCGCGGGGGTTCTCCGTGCGGTCAAGCGAGGCAGGGGCGAGAACGGCGGCGATGCGTGCACTGACCTGAGTGATGAGTTCGGTGCGGGCCCAGGTGGCAAAACTCTTCAAGGGTGCGGTTTCCATGGGTGGATCTCTTTCAGAGCGCGATGCGCTTGCCGTCATTGAGGGTGTCGAGGAGCGCGCCGCGAAGCGCGTCAAGGTAGCGATCGATGTCTTCCGCAGTCTCCAAGAGACTTGTCACTCCGGTTGCTCGGATCTTCTTGATGGAGACGGTCTGCTTGACCGGTGGCGCGGGCGCTATCGTCGTACTCGGCTCATTAGTGTTGTCCGTCGCAGCTATCTGTGGTTTAGCGGCGGCGAGCTGGTCCAGTATTTGTGGGTAGGTCGTGTTTTCGAAGGTGTTAGCGATCTCGTTGACTACCGCGATCTGCTCCTCGGAATCAATCCTCGTGAGGCGCTCTGCAATCAGTTGGTCGACGGCATGTTGTGCGCCTTCGGCCGCGTCCTGGTAGATGGCGCTGTAGTGCAGGCCGTCCTGCCGGGAGGTGATGACCTGTCGGGCCTCGGCCCGATTCGCGGCCAGCTCGTCATCGATCTTGGCCTTCAGCTCGATAGTGGCTGCCTTGAGCTTGGTCATTTTGTTACCCCGGAAGGCCTGCGGGTCTGCCAACGCCTGCGCGACCTCAGTGCTGGAACCTTTAGTCAGGTAGTTGAGGTTGCTGGTGTTCTGGGCGAGCAGGTTGGCTGCGTCGTCGTAAATGGCGCGCTGCCCACCGTGGAGGAACGCGGTGATCGGGTCGATCACTTCGCCTTTTGCATCCAGCAGGTCGTCGCCGTGGGCGAAGTCGGTGAGATACCACTCGTCCTTCTGGCCCACGACCTGCTCCAGCAGGTCGATCGGCTCGTTGAGCTGACTGATGAATGGGTACCTCGACGCCGTCGTGAGGGCCTTGAGTTCGTTAAGCTTGGCGCCCAGTTTCTGGGCTCCGTAGTGGGTCAGTTCAAGAGGGTCTTTCGGGATGGCCGGTTCGTCGAAGAAGTCCATGCAGAAGGACCGGAAGGCGGAGACCTTCCGCTGGTCGAACGTCTTCTGTGCCGCGATCACCTCATGGCCGTGTTTCTGCGTGTTGCGCAGCGCAGCGGCGATTTCGCTGCGTTTGAGGAGGTTGCTGTCCACGCTGAGCGTCACCTTGGACGTGCCGATCAGCCAGGCGACGACGACTTCGATGGAGGCAAGATCCCAGCCGTAGGGCTTGGCCTGGAACATGTCGACAATCGACTTGATGGTCACTCGCTCGCCGAGCCGGTCCCGTTGCAACACAAACGAGAGCACCTCCTCGCCCGGGGTGGAGAGCTTCGAGAGGGTCGGGTCGTCAATCATGCCGGAGTCGGGATTCGCGAACCCTGCCACCTGCTGCTCGTTGTAGGTGCGCCCACCCAGCAGGTTCAACTGCGTGTAGGTGCGGGAGATGAGGTCCTGGAATCCGTCGTTGACCCGGGCCAGAGCGTCTTGGGAGGTGGACGTGACGTCGGCAGCGTTGATCACCAGCGCCGCGCGGCCGACGGCGCCATAGATGCGTTCGACCAGTTCCTTCTCCCGTCCGCTGTTTTGAGTGGCCTTCGCCTGGAGGATGCGCTGCTCATTGGCCGAGATCGAACTCGTGAGTTTGCGCTTGGTGTACTTCTCCGTACGGATGAGCAGCCGCACATCACCCATGACTCGCTCATCCGGGTCAAGGATGACCCGCAACTCGTCCTTGCCCGCAGATTGCATTCGCGTCTCTTCGGGACCGTACGGATACTCGGGGGTGATGAAGTGCAGGGCCAGTTCGGCCTGCTTGCCGAAGGCCTGGTCGTCGAGCTTGTAGCCGAACTGGAAGTCCTGCCCGTTCTTGGCATAGCGGATCTTCGAGGTCTTGATGACGTCGCCGGAGAGGATCTTGTTCAACCGGGAGGAGACTTCGGAGGAGTCGATGTCGACGTTCTTGATCTCGGCCTCGATGACCTGTTCCTCGTTGGTCAGATACTCGTACACATTCCCGTTGCGCTGAATGTAGGTTTGGGTTTCCAGTAAGGCAAGAGAGGACTGCACCTGCTTGGTCAACTCAGACAAGTTGAGCCCGAACCGGTCGTAGACCAGCACGGTGAGGTTCCGTGCGGTGGCTTTGAAGTCGTCCACATACTTCACTAGGAACAGGGCCTTAAGCAGGCGGATCGCAAGGTCGTCATCCAGGTTGCGCTCTGCCACATCGATGGAGCGTTGGGCCGCCGACTTCAAAGAGGCGCGGATACCGGCGAACATCTGGTCAAATGTCGCCAGACTCCCGGCCTCTCGGGTCGCGATGTCCTTGGCGACCTGCTGGACCACGCCAAGCATGGATCGCTCGCCGACTGAGGAGTTGCGGCCCTCGAACCCGTTGTGGTCCGAGATCGACTCGATTGCGGCCCGGAACAGCGGGAACTGGTAGGAGACAAACGGGTAGGTGCCGACGAAGTGATCCTCGTCGGTGTAGTTGCGGTACGTCTTGGCGCCGTCGACGAAGTCGAACAGCGTCTTGAAGTTCGCATGCTCGCTGGCATAGACGGCGTCGAGGAGTTCGGTGCCCGGCTCGTTCTTGGTGAGCAGACGCTTACGGATGACCTCTTCCACGTCGGCGCTTGTGAGCTTGACGCGGGTGGCGAAACGGGCCTGGATCTTGGAGAAGTCATTGCCTTGGGACTTCGTCCGGTCGCCGAGGACCCTGTCCATGTCTTCCTGGCTGGTGACGAACACCCACGCCCTGCCTCGGCACTTCGTGTTCAGCGACTCGGCGATGGTCTGGAGATTGAGCATGAGGTGCGTGTTCGAACCGATGAACTGGCCGACCTCGTCCACGAAGAAGTTCAAGCGGAAGTCCGGGGCCTGCCGGTCGAGCCAGGTCTTGACCTCTTCGGCGAAGTCCTCGATGGAGACTTTGTACTCGTTGCGATACTTCGTCAGGATGTACCTCGGCGCACTGTCGGTCTGGCCAGTGATCTCCGCGTAGGCCTTCGTGACGTTTTCCTCCTCCAGGACGCCTTGCTCGCGACCTTGGAGCCAGTCGCGGCCCGAGGCGCGTGCGTAGGCATCCTTGAACGCGTTGAGCTGGCAGCGGTTGTCGAGGTCACGTTCGAACCGGGCGACGTGGCCTTGATTGCCGTAGTAGCCGCGTGACTCGTCGAAGACCTTGACGAACACCTTGAGCAGTGCGTCCGTCTGATCTTTTGAGATCAGGGTGGCCTTCTGGTCGATGTTGAACAGCAGACTCTTTGCAGGGATGCGCTCGGCCTTCGCGAGTGACGCGGTGAGGAACGAGTCGCCCGCGGCCTTCGCCATGAAGCTCTGCGAGACGGCGGCGCGGGAGAAGTCTTGCCCTTCGACGTTGCCGAGGAGGTGGGCGAGCATTTTGAGTAGGTGGGACTTGCCGGAGCCGAAGAATCCGGAGATCCATACGCCGTTTGCGTTCGTGTAATTTGTGTAGGACTCCAGCAGCTGATCCAGGCCTTTGGCGGCTTCATTGGTCAGCACGTACTCGTCGACTTCAGTGCCCAGGTGCGCGGTGTCGTCGGCCTTGATGACGCCTTCGATGGGACGCTGGACGTCTTTGGCGAAGATCTCGTTGAGCAGCATGGCGGTCACGGTTCCTGTTCCAGAATGTTCTTGGCGCGGTAGTACTGGTCGTCTTTCAATCGCCCGAACAGCACGAGCGAGGAACCGAGTGTCTCGGACTGTTCGTAGCGGCCGGGGAAGAACATGAGCATGGGCTTGCCCACCACGACGCTCTGCAAGTTGTTGAGCACGTTGTGAGAGCGGATGTAGGGGAAGACCTCGCCAATACCGGTGAGGAAGACGATTTTGAACGCGCCGTCAGCGAGTCGGTCGCGGATCACGGGCGCCAGGTGTTCTTCTGGGTCGAGCATGCTCTGGAGCAGTTCCCGGAAATCGTCCTTGTCCTGGCCGGGCTCCAATGCGATGAGTCGATCCCACACGCCCCGCTCCTTGAGAATCTCAATCGACAGGTCGTACAGGTTGATCTCACGGACCGTGATGCCTGTCTGGGCGAGACGGTTGGTGATGCGCTTGCGGGCCTTGGCAACCTCAAGTGCATTCTCCGGAGGATAGGGATAGATGAAGAACGGGATCTCGTTGGACAGCCCCTCCATGTTCAGGAAGCGCCTGCTGCTGAGCACCTCGAACAGGTGCTTTTCTTGGCGAGTGAGTTCAGTGGGCGACATAGGGCGGCCATCTTGTGGTGCGCTGCCAGCGCGAGGACGCTGGAGTTCACTGGGTGTCATAGGGCGGCCTCCAAAGTGGCTCTCATCGGCAGGAATCGGACATCACTGGGCTCACGGGCATCCAGGGCGTCGCGGACACGTTCGGACAGGACTGCCTGCTGGATCTGGCCGTTCGTGAAGAGGTCGGCCTCGGTCAGCATCCGGAACACCGTGGCACGCAGCTTCTTCGACGTGGATTCCTTCAGCTCGTCAAGTTCCGGATGCCACAAGGCCTTGCCGTTCACGAAGCTGTCAAACTCCTCGTAGCCCAGGCGCGGCGTGAGCAGCAGAAACCGCTCACGCACCACCTCCTCGGCGAATTCGCCGATGAGCGCGTACCGGCGGCACGCAGCAACCCACATCAACAGGCTCCGTTCACTCGCGCTCGACTCGACGAACAGCTCAAGTTCAGCATCAGTGAGAACTGCAAGCCGCTGCACTACCTCACGAGCCAGGCGTGTGGACGATGATGCCGTGCGCGCTTGGAGAAGATTCTCGCCAGCCAGGCGGGAACGCACCTCCCCCCAGTCGCGAGCATCGAGGTAGAGCGGCGTGGCGATGACCGCCTCACGCACAAGGAGGGCGCCGCTGGTGAACGACAGAGAGTAGCGATCGTGGTCGCTGGTCAGCGGTGTCAAGCGGTTCTCCTTTCCATGTTCAGCGCAGTCACTCAGAGTAGGGCACACCGATGCCTCTGGGGATCGACGGGAAGAGACATGTGACCTCTCAACGGGGATCGGCTGCAGTGGGCGGGTCGGCGGCGCCATCGCGGCGTACCCACTCGTCGACCTCGCTGGCCTGAAACTTCCAGAGCCGCCCGACCTTGTGGGCGGGCATGGCCTTCTCAGCGATCCAGGAGTAGACGGTGTCTTTGGTGACCCCGAGGTGGGCGGCGATGTCGTCTGCGGACAGCCACGGCTCTGCCACGTTGATTCTCCCTCGGTGTTATGAGTCCCGGCATCTGGGGTGATTTGCTGATGCTACCGAATCAAGCCTGGTTTGTGCGGAGATGTTCCATCGAAGAGGTGTTAATGCCCTCCGTGTCTCGGGGTTCTTTCGTGTGCAGCTCACCGACAGCACGTGGTGGAATTGGCGACAAACACGCATCTTGAAGGTCAAGACGTTCCGCAGCGGTGTCTTCCGAGCGCACACCACATGCGGCAGGTGGATCGACGGGCCGTTGGCGCCCAACCGCATCGAGCGGCTCGCGTCCGCTCCGGATGCTGGCCTGGCGAGATGGTCGGAAACGCAAGGATGGGCGCCCTCGCCTTGAGATGCCCATTCCTTGTC
This sequence comes from Propionibacterium sp., assembly GCF_047719395.1. Lineage (NCBI taxonomy): Bacteria > Bacillati > Actinomycetota > Actinomycetes > Propionibacteriales > Propionibacteriaceae > Propionibacterium > Propionibacterium sp. The sequence goes on along the minus strand of NZ_JBDNTB010000049.1, from coordinate 2,382 downwards.
TGACTACTTGGGGTGCCTGAGTAGCACGTTTGGCAACTCCGCCCCCAAGACAAAAACCCTGGTCAACCGCCTAGACCGTGGGGTCTACGAGGTCTCCCGCCGTCCCCAGGATACCGCTGCGAAGGATGATCGTGGCCCTGTTGTGAGGACTGTCGAGACGGCTCAAACTTTTCTCACCGCGGCCGAGGTGGACGCGCTCGTCGGCGACTACCTGGCCGGGATGAGTGTCAAGGCACTCGCCGAGAGGTACGGCATCCATCGCGCCACGGTGTTCTCGCACCTGCGTCGCCGCAACGTGCCGAGCCGCCGACCGGGGCTGGGGATCGACGAGAAGGCCGAGGCGGTGCGCCTCGCCCGAGCTGGCGTCTCGATGCGGGCCATCGGTCGCCGGATGGGCGTGGACCGCAAGGCCGTGCGTGCAGCGCTGGTCGAGGCTGGACTCATCGCGGACAAGACCATCGACGGCGTGTCGTGAAGCAGGATGGTGGTCTGGCTCCGCGCGAGGGCGCATCAAAGTTCGAATGTCAGTGGTCCGCCGTAGGCTTGGATTGACGGTACGAGAGCGGCTCGACCGCAGGTGACGGGAGAGTCAAGCATGGCCAAGTCAGTCTTCTACAGCTTCCACTACGACCGCGACGCATGGCGGGTGCAGCAGATCATCCAGATGGGCGCGTTGGAGGGACAGCCCATCCTCAACGCGCAGCAGTGGGAGGAAGTCAAGCGCAAGGGCGACGCGGCCATCAAGAAGTGGATCGCCGATCAGATGGCCTACAAGTCGGCAGTCGTAGTCTTGATTGGCGCTCAGACTGCCAGCCGTCCGTGGGTGCGCCACGAGATCGCGCACGCCTGGGACAACCACAAGCCGCTGGTTGGCATCCGAATCCATGGGCTGGCCGACCGCAACGGCAACACCGACTCATACGGAGAGAACCCGTTCAGCAAGGTGTCGCTCAAGGGCGGCGGCACCGTCGGCGACTACGTGCCGGTCTACAGCCCCAGCGGATCGAACAGCCAGGCCGTCTACGCGGACATCAAGGCGAACATCACTACTTGGGTCAACAATGCCTACAAGCGATCCTGACTGCCCCTTCTGCGAGATCGTCCAGAGAGACGACCCCGATGCCCGCGAGGTCTATCGCGATCAGCATGTCGTCGCGTTCTTCCCCCACAACCCGGCAACTCTTGGACACACCCTGGTCATCCCTCGCATCCACGTTCCCGACATCTGGACGCTTGACCGAAGCACTGCAGAACAGCTCGCTGACGCAACAACCCGGCTCGCCGCAGCGGTCAAACGTGCAGTCAATCCGGACGGGCTCAATGTCATCCAGTCCAACGGCAGTGCGGCGAGCCAGACTGTCTTCCACCTGCACATTCATCTTGTGCCTCGCTGGGAAGGCGACCCCATCGGACACATCTGGCCGCCCGAAAGCAACTACAGCGAGAAGGAGAAGGACGACGCGTGGGAAGCGCTGAGAGTCGAGTGTCGGAAGGCGAGCAACAGTTGAGCACATCGAGCGCACCCTCTGAAGAAGATCGGCGGAAGCACCTCGACTTCATCCAGGCAGTCGTCACTCGCATGTCCGCTGCGTCATCAAGCGCGAAGGGTTGGCTGCTGCCAGTTGCGACGGCCACCTATGGGTTCGCACTGATTCAGCACTCCCGGGCGGTTGCGATGCTCGGACTCGCCGCGGTCGTGCTCTTCATGTTCCTCGATGCCAACTACTTGCGACAAGAACGCGCCTATCGGCGCCTGTACGACACAGTTGCACGGGGCACGCGGGCCGTCCCGCAGTTCTCACTCGACCCATCCGAAGCTGACGATCCGATACCGGCGTCGGCCGGATGGCGTGAGCGAGTCAAGACTGTTGTTGGCCGATGGGTCCCAACCTGGAGCGTTTGGTCTTCGTGGTCGATTCTGCCCTTCTACGGCGCGCTCTTGCTCATAGGAGTCGGCATCTATATCCGCGCTGTCCTCTCCTAGCTGCGGCCCAACCGGGGCCGACCGTGTACCTCGTCGGTAAGTGAAACGCCGAGAGGAACCGATGATGGCCAGCTTGAGTGATGTCGCGAGCGACGAACGCACCGCGAGGATGGTGCTGTCGATGCTCGTCGAACCCAACGACCCGGTGACAGGACGCATCTTGTCCAGGCTGGGAGCAGTCGAAACGCTTTGGCTCGCTGAGCGTGACGGTGCGGTGGTGGGGCTGAGCCCCGTGGACGCGCAGGTCTGGCGCGACCACCTCAGCGTGCCAAGTGCGAATGAACTGGCCGCGCGTATCGACCAGGTGCAGCAATCGGGGGTTCGAGCACTCATCCCAGGCGATGTGTGATGTCTCGCGACATGTGTCTCACTTGTCTCGCGACATGTGTCACAAAAAA
>NZ_JBDNTB010000048.1:0-22328 GCF_047719395.1 Propionibacterium sp. | reverse complement strand
CCCGACACGCCAGCCAGACTCAACCCCCCGCTACACCCCGGATCGCGAAGAGCCGCATAAGGAGCCCCAGTGAGCTCCTGATAGATCTCGGGATGACCGATATAGGGCACCTTCGCCAGCTTCAGAGCCGCCTTTTCTGGTGACTTCCGTGGGTACGCCGGACGGTGATCTTCCTGGGCATCTCTACGACTCCGGATATCTCGATCAGGATGATCTCACTCAACTGAGGGCTCAGCACGTCGTCGGAAATTTGGGTGCCGTCTTCTTCCGTCAGGACGGCAGCACGGATGGAATTCCGCTCAATGCCCGGACAACAGGATTGCCCTTCGACCAGATCCGGCGCATCCATACCCGCATGCTCGTGGCAGCTGATCCGGCCAAGGCTCCTGCCGTTCGGGCAGCACTTGCATCGGGGCTTGTCACGCACGTGGTCCTGGACTCGTCCACGGCGCAGGCGGTTCTCGCCGAGTGAATCGGCTGGTCCTGGTCCTGATGTGGCCATGGCGTCACTGCGCTGGCTGGACACGTAACTCGGCTGTGTGATCCGTATGAAGGCCTCATCCCACGTGGCCCACCACGATCCCAACCCTCATCGCAGGGAGGGACCATGGTGGGCTCAGATGTCGCATGGCCACGAATTCGTGTGGCAGAAGCTCGCTGCTCCCGGGATGACGAGAGGCCTAACGGACTTTACGGGGATTACTCGTCAATCCACAGTGAAATCAGAACCTTGCCGGATTCAGCGGAGTTCTTGGCCACCTCGAATGCGTGGACCGCGTCATCTGCAGGAATCACGTGGGTGATGACCGATTCGAAGCGGTCATCGGAGGCGAGCAGCTTCACGGCCTCGTCGATCTCGTCGTTGAATCGGAAGCAACCCAGGTAGGTGACTTCCTTGGACAGGAAGGGTGCCAGGTTGATGGGCTTCGGCTCGTTGGGGAGCATTCCCACCTGCACCACGGTGCCCGCCTTGCGTACGGCTGCAAGCGCGGCCGACGATGCCGCCGGCACACCAGAGCATTCGAAGACGACATCGTAGGACGACTCGGGAATGGCAGCCTGGGAGATGTTGATCGTCTCATCGACGCCGACTGCCTTCGCCCTGCTGAGGGGCCCGTCAAGCACGTCTGTGGCGGTCACGCTCTTGGCCCTCTTGGCCACACAGGCAGCGGCGCATAACAGGCCGATCGGGCCGGACCCGCTCACCAGAACCTTTTTGCCCTCCACGCCGCCAGCGATGTTGATGGCATGCAGACCCACGGACAGGGGTTCTGCGAGTGCCGCCACCTCGATGTCGAGACCATCGGGCAGTGGGCGCACCATGAAGTCCTTGACGAGCAGGTACTCGCTCATTCCTCCCTGGGTGTGAGGCATGGTCGAGGCGGAGCCCAGATAGGTGCCTCCGGCCCACAGGTGGCGCCGGTCCTTGATGTCTGGTTCCTCTGGTCCGTAGGTTGCCGGTGCAACGGTCACCGGTGTGCCCTTGGCGAACTTTCCCGAGGGATCGGATTCGACAGTGCCGGACATCTCATGGCCAGGAGTAAGTGGCTCGCGCACCACGTATTCCCCGTTGGCTCCGTTGAAGTAGTAGTGCAGGTCCGAACCGCAGATGCCGCCATACAGCATGTGCAGCAGTACTTCGCCGGATTTCGGTTCGGGGACGTCGACTTCGTCAGTCCGGATCGAATTCTTGCCGAGAATCTTGAGTGATTTCATCTGATATTCCTTCAATATTTCTGTTACGCCGTGACCGCTGATGCAAGCGCGTCTTCGGCAGCGGCTTGCACTCCGGAGCGCACGATGATTTCGGTGAGATCGGCGACACGGGCAGTGAATTCGTCGTGGGCAGCCAGATCGTCGGGGAAGAAGCCACCTTGCATGATGGCGGTGACATGGCTGGAAATGTCCGTCGCGCCGGCGACTGCCTTCGCCAGCCGGTCGCGAGCAGGCTCGATCATGGCGGCCGCCACCTCGCCAGGATCGAATCCGGCCGGCGGGGCCACGCAGCAGATCCATGCGGCTACCGTCAATGCCAGTTGCTGGGGCATTTCTCCCATGTCGAGCATGCGCAATGCGGGGACAGGAACTCGCTGGAGGAGTTTCAGGGAACCGTCGGAACCGACTCTGCTGGTGGCATCTCCCAATGCGAAGTTCAGCCACCTGTCGAACAGCTCGGCGATGTAGGCATCGGAATCGAATCCCTCGGGTAGATCGATGCTGGGTAGGTATTCATTTCGGATTGCTGCATCGACGCACTGGGCCACGAAATCATGGCTGCGCGCCTCCGGGATGGTTGCGCTCCCGAGCAGGCCGCCCAGATAGGCGATCAGCGAATGGCTGCCATTGAGCAGTCGTAGTTTCACCAATTCGTACTTCTCGACCTCGTCACTGAAAATCGCGCCGGCAGTCTCCCAAGCAGGACGTCCCGCAGCGAACTTGTCCTCAATGACCCACATCGTGAACTTCTCGGCGGGCACTGGGACCTTGTCCTCAAGGCCCAGCAGTTCTTGCACCTTGGCGCGCGTGGCATCGGTGGTACCGGGGACGATGCGGTCGACCATGGCATTCGGGAAAGTGACACTGGAAGCGAGCCAGTCGAAGACCTCGGCGGGAGCCTTCAGTGCCTGAAGGTACTCGGTGACCGTACGGTGGGATGTGGTGCCGGCCGACTGCATGTTGTCGCAGCTCAGCACGGTAATGGGTGCGCCACCCTGCTGCCAGCGACGCAGCAGACCGCGGGACAGGAGCCCCACCATGGTTGTCGCGACCTCGGGGTTGGCGAGGTCTGCTTTCAGCACATCGGAGTCCACATCCAGGTGACCCGTCTGAGCATTCGCGAGATAGCCATTCTCGCTGATGGTCATCGTGACGATCTTGCGATCCGGATTTGCGATCTCATCCATCACGTCCATCGGCTGCTCTGCCGCGACCAGGCACTTGCGATGCACGTCCACGATGTCGGCGGACACGCCGGCCGGCGACATTTCGAGAATCGAGTAGAGGTGATCCTGCGCGGTCAGGGCATCGACCACTCTGTGGGAGCGATTGGCCACGCCGACGATTCCCCAGTTGCCGCCCTGTGCGGCCATTGCCTTGGCGGTGTAGACGGAGGCATGTGCCCGATGGAAGTTTCCGATGCCAAGATGAACGATTCCCGGATTTTCCGGCGCCGAAGCACCGATTTGGTGGGACTTGGGGAAGGTCGCACGGTTCAATGTGTTGTCAGTCATTTCATTCACCAATCTTTACCGTTTTGTTGCTGCGCTGCACTGCGGGCAAATTGGGCGTTGGGGTAACGATTATTGACAGGCCAGTTCTTTTGAACGGAAAAGGCGTGCCTGTGCCCAATTCGGTATGCGAGGACGGCCAATTGTTCGAGCACCACCACGAATGTGGAAGCACTCGGTGGACCGGCCTAGAGATGCTTGGAAGTTCGATCCACCGTTGTGTGTGCACCGGTCATGCGCGAAGGTGACAGCACGACGTTTCCCGGACTGGTGCTCCGAGGCCGTGATGTTGTTTCGATGGCGTCAAGACCTGGGAGAGAGTCAATCTCTCGGCCCGTGCCCAGCGCCTCTTTGCGCATGAACCATGTCATGTCCCCACTATGGCACACCGGGGGCGCAGTGTCTGTAAGGGATGACCATCTGTCTCAAAGGGCAGCCCATTGAGACCTGCAGGGCTGCCGTGAGCTGAGGGGCCAGCGGAAAGTTGCTGCAACAAGGCACGATGATGTGCCCGGTGGGCCAGGCTTCGGTGAATCCGCGGGTGCGGCAGGTCTGTCGGATGTGAACCGGTTCACCAAGTGAGCGTCCTTGAGTGTCGCTCGAGGGTCATTGTGATGCTCGAGGAGGTCATTCAGGGTTGATTGGTATGACTTATTTTGTCCACGTCATCCAGTGCAGGATGGCGGGATTTCCCTGCCGGGCAGCCGCCCGAGAACGGTCATTGTTGATGGCTGAACTTCTGCCTCGGCATCCGTAATGCCATCATCGAGCTGAATGCCAGCAGCACCGCCCCGGCTGCGAAACCCAGCGGCCGCCCGAACTGATCCGAGAGCGCACCGGCCGCCAATGGGCCCAGGATCGCGCCGGTGTCGCTGGACATCGAGAACAGTGCCACGGGCGTGCCCCCGCGCACCCCGCCGGTGGCGTCACCCACGCTGGCTGCCGGAGCGGTGCCCATCGCCGCCGCTCCGATGGCATAGACGCACATGATGCCCATGATGGGCCAGATGGATCTGCTCAGCGGGACGCCCATGATGGCGACTGCCATGACCGCGCCGGCGACGAGCATGGCCGGCCGGCGACCCACGGTGTCGACGAAACGCCCGACTGGGGCGAGCGCGATTGTCTGCACCACTGCCGCCACCGCGAAGACGATGCCGGTCCAGGTGGGAGTGAGCCCCAGACCGCCCACGATGACAAGGGGAATCAGGGAACTGCGCACTCCGATGGAGTTCCATCCCTGGGCGAGGTTCGCGGCGCAGGCGGCCTGGAAGCGGGTGTCGGCAAGGATCTCTCGCAGCGGCCTGGCGATTTTCTCCGCAGAAGAATCAGCGGCATGTGTGGTGGAGGTGGTGAGCATCGCCAGCCCGAGCGTGCCCGCCACCGCCAGGGTGAGGGCATAGAAGTGGAAGGGGGCGACGATGGAGATCTTGGCCAGCAGCCCGCCGAGGGCAGGTCCGGCCATGCCGCCGATCAGGAAGCCGCTCTGGTAAAAGCCACTGGCACGTCCGCGCATCCGGGCCGGCACACTCCCCAGCAGCAGGGTCATCGCCGAGACCGAGAACATTGCAGAGCCGATGCCTCCAGCGGCGCGCCAGCCGAGCAGCCACCAGTAGTTCTTGGCGAACGCCATCGTCGAACTCGAGATGGCCACGATGAAGATGCCGACGGCCAGGGTGATGCGCCCTCCGATGCGCTCCAGAATGCGCCCGCAGAAGGGGCTGGTGGCAAGCCTCATCGCGGCGAAGGTGGACACCACCATGCCCACCATGAGGTCGTTGGCCCCGAAATGGGTGGCGAAGGTGGGCAGCACGGGCACAAGGACGCCGAAACCGAGTGCCACGAAGAAGGCGATCATGCCCAGCACGAGTACATCGCGGGGCATGTCGATGTGGCGCCGCAGGCGTCTTGCCAGTTTCATCGAAGACCCTGCAAGACCATCGGACCATCTGTCTGGTCCTGGGGTGTACTCGTCGTCATCGCTTCTTTCCGGTGCCCACCGCCGGCGTGGGCGCCCGGACCATCTTTGCTCGCTGGCCGCAATGGTGTGATCGTGGGAGATTCGTTGGGCCGGTGGCAGGATGTCGGTCATGAGATGGCCGTGGGACAAGGGCAGCCAACCGGGCGATGCCGATGGCTCGGGCGAGGGTCAGAGCCCGCACGGGCTCGACGTGGCCTCGGCGCTGGGCCTTCTCACCCGTGGCGCGGTGGTCATCGACGTTCGGACCGGCAAGGAATACGTGCGCGGGCACATGCCCGGTGCCAGGCTGGTCAACCCGAAAGAACTTGCCGCCGACCCGATCGGAGCGATCTGGGGAGACGATCCGCTTGCCGAGACCGATCGTCCCGTGATCGTCGTGAGCACCACTGGCGTCCGTGCCTCGTCGGCCGCCGCCCAGCTGCGCAAGGCCGGCCACGATGCCTGGTCACTCACCGGCGGGTTGAGCGCCTGGCTCGCCGACGGCCAGGTGCTGATCCCCGGTCCGTCCCGCTGAGCAGCACGATGCCCGGTTCGAGCAGTTCCGCCGCGACCGTTGAGGTGACGCCGGCCAGGTCGAGCGAAAGGTCGGCCGACTTCGCATCGGGACGCATCGCCTCGGCCACCCCTGCCCGAACAGCCGCCAGGTCGTCACCGCCCCAGGGCTGTCGGAGATCGTGCGGCCGGTAGTGATGGATGAACAGGTCGGCGCCCAGCGAGGCGAGTCGCCTGGCCACCGCATGGCGGATGCCGCGGCGCCGCGAGACGCCGGTGACCAGAGCGGTCCTCCCGGCCGACGGTTGCGAGCTGGAATTCGCTGGATGCCTACTCAGCGAGAGGGGATGCGGGTGCTCCCACGCTACTGGGAGACGATATGAGGCGTTGAGCTTCGCCAGCGGTTTCACGTCAGCCTCACGCAGGGCATAGACTCTGCTCTCGGCCCTGCGCCCATGCGCGGAACCATGCATTGAACCCTCCTGCTGTGGGAACGACCCACGGCCGCTGAGACCGAAGGAGGTGGAGTTCGCAATGCGCAAGTACGAGATCATGGCGATCATCAGCCCCGATGTCGATGAACGCCAGCTGCAGCCCCTCGTCGACAAGTACACCGGCAAGATCGCCCAAGAGGGCGGCACCGTCGACAATGTGGACATCTGGGGACGTCGCCGTCTGGCCTACCCCATCAACAAGAAGGCCGAAGGCCTCTACGTGGTCATCGACACCACGTGCGAGCCCGCAGTCGTCAACGAAGTTGACCGCCTCATGACGATCGACGAGTTGTTCATGCGCACGAAGGTCATGCGCCGCGACGCCTGAAATCCGTCTCGCGTCCGGCCTGTGCACATCCCCGGATCGCCGTCCACAAATCTGGTTCATTCTGACCGGATCGGCCGGTGCCGGTGCAGGCTGGAGGGTGACGGCCGTAAACGGCCGATCCAAGTGACCATCTCCGCATCACGCTGGACTGCGGGTGCGGATCAATCGCACACGACGACGAGGACGCATCATGGCAGGCGAAACCCAAATCACCCTGGTCGGCAACCTCACCTCCGACCCGGAATTGCGCTTCACTCCCTCGGGAGCTGCGGTGGCCAACTTCACAGTGGCCTCCACACCGCGCACCTTCGACCGGCAGAACAACGAATGGCGTGACGGCGAGGCGATGTTCCTCAATTGCGCCGTCTGGCGTCAGGCCGCGGAGAATGTCGCAGAATCCCTGGGCAAGGGCATGCGCGTCATCGTCCAGGGGCGGTTGAGGTCACGCAGCTACGAGGACCGCGAGGGAAATCGCCGCACGGTCTTCGAGGTCGAGGTGGACGAGGTCGGCCCCGCCCTGCGCTATGCCACTGCCAAGGTCACCAAGACATCTTCGGGTGGCGGCAACTGGCAGAACAACGGCGGGCAGTCCCGTGGCGGTGACGCAAGCGGTCGTCCTCAGGGCGGCGGCTCGCAAGGCGGCGCTCCCCAGGGCGGCGGCAACCGGACCCCGGTCGCTGACCCGTGGGCCAGCGCCCAGAGCGACGAACCGCCGTTCTGATCCATCGAGTCCTCGGCCCGCCAGGCCGGATCCATCCCATCCATGTCAAGGCACATTCCGGTAATGACACACCGGGCTCACCGGGCCGTCAGCTTCATGGCGACGACTCATGAAACGAAGGAGCACCACAATGGCCGGTCCACAGCGCAAGCCTGTGAACAAGAAGAAGATCATTCCGATCAAGAAGACCCACATCGGAGCCGTTGACTACAAGGACACCGCGCTGCTGCGCAAGTTCATCTCCGAGCGGGGCAAGATCCGCGCTCGCCGGGTCACCGGACTGTCGGTGCAGGACCAGCGCAAGGTCGCCATCGCGATCAAGAACGCACGCGAGCTGGCTCTGCTGCCCTACGCCACGACTGCACGCTGAGAAGGAGGAACACTGACATGAAGCTCATTCTCACCGCAGAGGTCGAACACCTGGGCGTGCCCGGCGATGTCGTCGAGGTCAAGGACGGCTACGGACGCAACTACCTGCTGCCCAAGGGCTACGCGATCGCTTACAACCGTGGCTCCGCGAAGCAGATCGAGGGCATCCAGCGTGCTCGCAAGGCACGCACCATCCGCGACAACGAGCACGCCCTGCAGATCCGCGAGGAGCTCGAGGGTCTGACCCCCGAGGTCCAGGCCCACGCCTCGGATTCCGGCAAGCTGTTCGGCGCCGTCACCGCGAATGACATCGCCCTGGCCGTCAAGAAGTCGGGCGGCCCCGCGATCGACAAGCGGTCCATCACCATTCTCAAGCCGATCAAGAATGTCGGCAAGCATGGTGTTCAGGTGAAACTCACCGACGCCGTGAAGGTGCACGTCACCGTTCAGGTCGTCTCGGTCGGGGAGTGAATCCCGCGCAGCATGCGCTCTGACTGCTACAGGGGGTCAGGTCCGCGAGGGCCTGGCCCCCTGCCTGTCCGGGGTGCCGTGTAAAACATGTGAGAGTGTCACGACTTCCAACCGGGAACGGCTAGGGCAGGTACGATGTCGCAGGACGTTGTCAGTACAAATGCGTCCCGGGTCATCAGGAGGCAGGGTGGCAGGACAAATGTCGTGCGCTACGAAGTGCCCAGGCAGGGGACTTCTGGATCTTCCGGCAGATGAACGCAAGGACTTCGCAGCCATCGTCGGCTGGGGCGCCCGCGTCGGTCTCATCACCGTGATGGAGGCCAGGGAACTCACCAGACAGGCGGAAGCAGATCCCTACTCGGCTGCGGACGAAGTTGATCGTTTCGATTCTCTCGTCTCGACGGGCAGGGCAGTTCGTTTCGAGGGTGACACCGTGGCGGCTGATCGGTTGGCGAAGACTTACCACAAAGCCATGGAGCGGGCGACGCTGGTCCCCAATGGCGACCGCTGGGTGCGCCAGGAGAACTCCCTCGACCTGGGGACGATCCGGCGCCGGGCCACACGTTCGGTCGTGCTGTGTCTCACCTCGGACGAGGACTGCTGCGCGGCACACTGATGGCGGCAGGGCTCGATGGACGGCACGCCATCGGTCGGGCACCCGAAGATTCCGGGCATGACATGGAGCATCAGCTCAGGCCCGTGGTTCGGCCCACCATCTTCTCCAGGGTGTTGAGATTGCGCGAGGTGAACGCCGATCTGCCGGCGAAGCCGGCCTGGTGCCTGGCAAATGCCGTGGTGAGGGTCGAACCCTTGGGGCAGCGCCAGTAAACCACCGCACCCTTCTGGGCGATCTGTTCCACCGAGTTGTCGAGATCCGGTGCTGCGCTGGCAAGTGATGCGGCCGCCGTCTGGTCGTCGCAGATGATCGCATAGCGGTGGTGCCCGGGGTCGGCGTCGAAGGGGCAGGACGACACGATGCCGGCCAGCGAGTCGAAGTTCACTACCACGAGGTGGGCTTCATAGCCGAACCGCTCGCCCACCGCCCTCTGCGCGGCGACCCACAGCGAGCGGGCATCCCCATCCCAATCCATTGCGACGTTTCCGCTTGCCAACCAGGTTTTCACAGTGGTTCCACCGATACCGGCGAGCACCTCACGCAACTGTGCCATCGCCACCTTGATGCCACCTACATTGATGCCGCGCAGAAACAGTGCATAACGGGTCACGGGAACTCCAGCCGAGATGGTGGGGACTCTGGAGACCATTGTCGGTCACCGGGAGGGGTTCCGCGCGGGTGGACAATGGCACCATTCGTCGCGAAGCAGAAGGACCGATGCCAGAACTCAGCGGACGCGTGAAGACCTTCACCGACTCGGTGATCAGGCGGATGACGCGAATCAACAATCAGCAGCCGGATTCGATCAACCTCTCGCAGGGCTTTCCCGATTTCGATCCTCCCGAACCGATTCTGAAGCGCCTGGCGGAGGTGGCCTACGAGGGTCCGCACCAGTACTCGACAACCTGGGGCGCCGACAATATCCGTCAGGCGTTGGCCGACAAGTACTCGCCCACCTACGGATGGACGATCGATCCCGACACCGAAATCTGCGTCACCTGTGGCTCCACCGAGGCGATGATGGCCACCGTCATGACGGTCTGTGACCCCGGTGACAAGGTGATCGTCTTCAGCCCCTTCTACGAGAACTACGGCGCCGATGCCATCCTGTCTGGCGCCGAGCCGGTCTTCGTGCCGCTGGAACCGCCCGACTTCGGATTCGATCCCGACCGGCTGGAAGCAGCTTTCGCCCAGGGCGCCAAGGCCATCATCGTGTGCAACCCGTCGAATCCGACAGGAAAGGTGTTCAGCCGCGAGGAACTGTCAGTCATTGCCCGGCTCGCCACCCGGTATGACGCATTCGTCATCACCGATGAGGTCTACGAGCACATCATCTACCCGCCCAGTACCCATGTGCCGATGGCCAGCCTGCCCGGCATGTCCGGACGCACCATCACCTGCAACTCGCTGTCCAAGACCTACTCGATGACGGGCTGGCGGCTGGGTTTCATCATCGGCCCCGAGCGCATCATCGAGGCAGCCCGCAAGGTCCATGATTTCCTCACCGTGGGTGCCGCCGCTCCGTTGCAGGAGGCCGCTTGCGTAGGGTTACGGCTCGGCCCGGACTACTACCAGAAACTTCAGGCGCTCTACACCCACAAGCGCGACCTGTTCTGCGGCGGGCTGGCCGACCTCGGATACACGATCAGCTGGCCGCAGGGCACCTATTTCGTGATGGTCGACATCGGCGATCTGCTGTCGCTGGACCGGTTCGCCGGCATGACCGATCTGGAATTCTGCGAGTGGATGATCCGCGAGTACGGGGTGGCTGCGGTGCCCGGTTCCAGCTTCTTCCACGAACCGGTCAACCGCTACATCCGGTTCCACTTCGCCCGCGGCGACGAGATCCTCACCGAATGCCTGAAGAGGCTGGCAAAGATGGCGGAGCTGTTGCCCGCCCACGCCGCCTGAGCTGGTCCGGGCCCACCGGCGGATGCCACGGTACGTCCTTGGTACTCTGTCACGAGGCCTGTGACAAGGGGTGTCGCGTCATTCAGGCGGTGGACGCACAGCCTTCACAGCCAGTCTCGAGGCCACCTCGAAGACCATGTCGATGACCAGGGCGAGCACCATGATGAGCACGGCCGAGGCGAGCATCTGGGCGTAGTCCTGGGTTTTCAGGCCGCGGAAGAGCAGCACGCCGAGGCCCCCGGCGCCGACATATGCGGCGAGGGTGGCGGTCGCGATGATCTGCAACACCGCTGCCCGCAGGCCACCGAGCAGCTGAGGAAGACCGAGCGGGATCTCGACGCGGATGAGCACCTGGATCGGGGACATGCCCACCGCCCGGGCGGCATCGAGGGTGGCATCGTCGATGGAGTCGATGCCGGAATAGGCCCCGGCGATCGCAGAAGGCACGGCCAGCACCACGAGCGCCACCAGGGGAGCGGTGAGTCCGATACCCACGATCAGCGCGACGAGGGTGAGCAGACCGATCGCAGGCAGCGCGCGTGCGGCGCCGGAAGCACCCACCACGAGCAGGCGTCCACGCCCGGTGTGCCCCACCAGATAGCCAAGCGGCACGCCGATGATCACCGAAATGAGGGCGGCCCAGCCGGTGATCGCCAAGTGCTGGCCGATGAGGGCCCCGATGGAATCGGGGCCGGACTGGTGCGCCGGATCGGTGATCCAGGCCATTGCCGCAGCAAACCAGTTCATCGCACGATCCCTCTCACCGGCGAGTCCTTCGTAGGCGGGCCCAGGGCATCAGGGCGCGCCCGGCCAGTAACAGAAGGGCGTCGATCAGCAGCGCGATGGCCACGGTGGCGAGAATTCCGGCGATCACCTCGGCGAGGATGCCGCGCTGGAAGCCGTCCACGAAGAGCATGCCGAGGGAGTTGATGCCGAGCACACCACTCACGCTGACAAGGGCGATCGTGCTGACCGCCACCACTCGTAAACCGGCGAGCAGACCGGGGCCTGCGAGCGGCAGCTCCACGGTGAAGAAGCGACGTGCCCCGCCCTGGCCCATCGCAATGGCACTGTGCACCGCACTGGGCGGCACAGCATCCAGGGCATCGGTGCCCGCCCTGATCATCAGTGCGAAGCCGTACAGGGTGAGCGCGACGACCACGTTGACGCTGGCCCGCACCGTGGTGCCCAGCAGCAGAGGCAGCACGATCAGCAGTGGCAGCGAGGGGATGGCGTAGATGAGGGAACCGAGCGTGACGAGTGTGAAGCGGCTCCAGGCGAACCTGTGGGCCATCCACGCGACGGGGATGGACACCAGGAAGGACGCCACGATGGCGGGTAGCGCGAGCGCCAGGTGAGCCAGGGTCGCTGCCCACAGGGTGTCCCAGTTGTTCGCGAGCCAGGTCACGATGAATCTCCCAGGCCATCGGCCGGGCCACCGTCGCTGTCGTGATTGCCTGATCCGGGTGTGGCCGGGTGGTCGTCGAACCGACCCACAGGCCGCGAATTGGCGTCCACGACGATGGGCACACCGTCCACCACCGTGGTGTGCAGCGAACCGGCACCATTGTCCAGGCCGATGAAGCGGGAGACATAGTCATCGGCCGGATGGGTGAGGAAATCGACCGGTTTCCCGGACTGCACGATGGTGGCGCCCTTGGAGAGCAGCATGATCAGGTCGCCGAGGGCGAAGGCCTCGCTCATGTCGTGGGTGACGAACAGGATCGTCCTGGGCCGTTCGGCCTGCAGGCGCAGCAGATCCCGCTGCAGCCCGGTGCGGACGATCGGGTCGACGGCGCCGAAGGGTTCGTCCATGAGCATCACCGCAGGGTCGGCTGCCAGTGCACGGGCCACTCCGGTGCGCTGCTGCTGACCACCAGACAGCTGCCCCGGGTAGCGCTGGGCCATCTCCCGGTCCAGACCCACCCTGTCCATCAGGGCGAGGCCCTCCGCCCGGGCTTGCTTGCGTGGCACGCCCAGCAGCCGGGGGACCACGCAGATGTTGTCGATCACCTTGCGATGCGGCAGCAGCCCGGAATTCTGCATGACATAGCCGATCCGCCTGCGCAACTGCACCGCGTCTGTGCTCGTGACATTGCGGTTGCCCAGCAGAATCGCGCCGGAAGACGGGTTGACGAGGCGATTCACCATGCGGAGCAGGGTCGTCTTGCCGCACCCGCTCAGTCCCACCAGGACGGTGATCCTACCGGCCGGTGCGACGAGGCTGAACCCGTCGACGGCCCGTGTGCCATCGGGGAAGACCTTCGTCACCTGCTGGAACTCGATGGCAGGGGGAACCTGGCGGGACAGTTCAGGGCCTTGACCTGGCATGGCCCAAGCGTAGGAGCATCTTGATGGTGCGCGGATTGTGCTGCCCGGGTGGCGATATGGAGCTGCCTGCGGCAATCGGTATGCCCATCGGATGAAAACAGCCGTGGGACCCCGGTCTTGTAATTGTAACTACTAGTATGTACAGTTGTTGGTGGATTGGTTGCTCTCCGAGGAGAGGCATGGCGATCATTTCCACTCCGCCGAAAGTGACCTGGACAAGGAGGAATGCGCGTGGGATCCAAGGAGAGACTGATCGAGGCGACCTCGGAGTTGCTCTGGGAGCGTGGCTATGCCGCCACCAGTCCCCACGACATCATGGCGCTGGCCGGAGTGGGGCAGGGCAGTATGTACCACCACTTCAGTGGCAAGCATGACCTCGCTGTGCAGGCCCTGCGGCTCAGCATTGAGCGCGCCATGGATGCAAATGGGTTGCTCGACAGCGCAGCGCAACCACTGGAGAGGCTGAGGGCGAATCTGTTCTTGCCGAGGCCCGGCGTCAAGGGCTGCCGGGTGGGGCGAATGACCCAGGACCCGGATGTGCTGGCCGATCCGGAGCTGCTCGGCCTTGTGGCAGAGGCATTTGAGCAGATGCATCGCAAGTGGGCAGAGACCATTCGTGAGGCGATTGATGCCGGCCAGCTCCCGGGCAATGTTGATCCAGACGATCTGGCGAGTGCATTCCAAGCAGTCATCCAGGGCGGATATGTGCTGGCCAAGGCGAGTGGGGACCAGGCCCCCATGGATGCCGCCATGAGGGGAGCCGCTGCGCTGCTCGATGTCGCGGCCACCTCGGCCGCATCGCAACAGCCTGCGATCACAGCTGAGAGCTCCCTGGACCAGATCCTTCGACACGGTGTGGACGGAGGTGAAGACATGGCAGCCACGCCTGCCAATCGATCCGGCGGGAACCGTCTGGGTGCTCATTGAACCGTGGACGAGCCTGCACGTGCCGATTCGCCGGGAGCACCCGCATCAACCAACACATTCGCGAGAACCAAGGAAAGAATTCGAGGAGACATCATGACTGTTCGTATCGGCATCAATGGATTCGGCCGCATCGGCCGCACATATCTGAGGGCCGCGCTCAAGAGCCAGGCCGACGTGCAGGTGGTCGGGATCAATGACATCGCGGACGTGCAGACCCTCGCCGACCTGCTGGAATGGGATTCGATCTCGGGCCATCTGGACGGGGTGAGCGCTGAGGGGAACTCGATCGCCGCTGGTGGGCAGTCGTTCAAGGTCTTTGCACAACGCGATCCCGGGCAGATCCCCTGGGGCGAGATCGGTGCTGACGTCGTCATCGAATCGACGGGACGGTTCACGAGCGCAGACACCGCCAAGGCGCATCTGGCAGGCGGGGCACGCAAGGTGATCGTGTCGGCGCCGGCAAAGGGCGATGTGCCCGCGGTCGTGCTCGGCGTCAACTCCGAGAGACTGGACGCCAGTTCGGCGGATGTCTTCTCGAACGGGTCATGCACCACGAACTGCCTGGCGCCCATGGTCAAGGTGCTGCACGAAGCTTTCGGGTTGGAGACCGGGCTGATGACCACGGTGCACGCCTACACCAGCGACCAGCGTCTGCATGATGCCCCTCACAAGGACCTGCGTCGGGCACGTGCGGCAGCGCTGTCAACCATCCCCACCTCTTCGGGCGCCGCAAGGACAATCGGGAAGATCATCCCGGAGCTGGACGGCAAACTCACCGGTTTCTCGCTGCGCGTCCCGGTGCCAGTCGGTTCGATCACCGATCTCACCGCTGTGGTGACCAAGAAGGTCACCGAGCAGGATGTGCAGGATGCATTCCGCGAGGCGGCAGGCTCTGAGGGCTTGTCGCACTATCTGGCCTATTCCGAGGCCCCCATCGTGTCCGCAGACATTGTCGGAAACCCTCACTCGGTGATCTTCGACGCGCCGTTGACCGAGGTGATCGGCAGCCAGGTGAAGGTGCTCGGCTGGTATGACAACGAATGGGGCTTCTCGAATCGACTGGTCGAGTTGTCGCAGATCATCGGCTCGCAGCTGTAGGGCATCTTCACCGCCGGTGAGGTGTGCCGTGTTGCTGGGCGGTTCAGCACCGCGATGCCCAGCCGCCGTCGCGCACCAGTTGCGCTACGGCGTCCCGCAGGAAGCTTCCCGCCTCACCGAGGGCCTTGTCCAGCGGCGTGCCTTCCGGCGTGATCTGGACCAGCCGGGTGACCCCTATCTCGTACAGGGCCGAGGCATCCTCGTGCACCTGCCCGGCAAACACCGCGACAGGCACCTTCGCCTCCTGCGCAATGCCGGCCAGTCCCGCGACAGTCTTGCCGGTGGCTGTCTGCGCGTCCACCGAGCCCTCGCCGGTGAGCAGGGCGGTTGCTCCGGCGAGCTTCTCGCGCAGGCCAGTAGCGTCGATCACCACCTCGACGCCGGGACGCATCTGCGCGCCGAGGAAGGTCATGAACGCCCAGCCGAGCCCGCCAGCAGCGCCGGAACCGGGTGCAGCTGCCATCTGGTTGCCCCGGTCCCCGGTGATCTGGCTCAGTCGGCCGAGCATCGAATCCAGCTGCCCGACCAGCTGTGGTGTGGCGCCCTTCTGCGGCCCGAAGACGGCACTGGCGCCCTGGCCGCCGAGCAGCGGCGAACGGACATCGCAGGCTGCCTGCACCCTCAAAGTCTCCAACCGGGAGTCGAGTCCGCCGGCATCCACGGAGGCCACGGCTGACAGCTCGGCCGGCTGGCCGGTCAGTTCCCGACCCGCGCTGTCGAAGAAGCGCGCACCGAGTGCTCGCAGCATCCCCGCTCCGCCGTCGTTGGTGGCCGATCCGCCCAGCCCCACGATGAGCTCGGTCGCCCCGGCGTCGAGGGCCGCGAGCACCAGCTCACCGACCCCGGTGGAATCACTGACCATGATGTCGCGGTCAGCCGGGTCGATCAGTCCCAGCCCGACAGCGGTTGCCACATCGATCACTGCAGTCTGCTCGCGAAGGTGCAGGGCACCGGTGATGGGCCTGCCGAGCGCATCGTGCACGTCCACCTCGATACGCCGAGCGCCCAGCGCCTGCGCGAGCACCTCGGCAAAGCCCTCTCCGCCATCGGCCATCGGCACCATCAGGGTCTGCGCCGAGGAATCCGCATCATGGACGCCGAGCTCCATCGCCCGGGCGGCCTGCACGGCACGCAGCGACTCCTTGAACGAGTCTGGGGCCAGCACGAATGTGTTCATGAACCCACATTGCCACCAGCCGCCGCCACGCGGGGGACTCCCCGGCGTCACGACCTCGTGCGTGAAACACTCTGAGGCAGACATCGTGCGCCCGTGATGGACGCACCGGATGCACTCGGAGCCGATATGACACTCATCACACCCACCGAACTCGCCGCGATGATGGCCTCACCCACGCCACCCGTGGTGCTCGACATGAGGTGGGGCGGTCCTGCCGCTCCCGGAAGTGGCCGTGCGGAGTTCGAGGATGGCCACATTCCTCGTTCCCAGTGGGTGAGCACTGATGAAGAACTTGCGGATCTCAGCAAACCGGGTGGCCGTCATCCGCTGCCGGACCGGGACGCCTTCCAGGCGGCGATGCGTCGCCATGGTGTGCGCCAGGATCGTCCTGTCGTGGCGCTCGACGGCGCCGAGTCGCTGTCGGCGGGCCGCCTGTGGTGGCTGCTGACCGATGCCGGCTTCCCGGAGGTCCTCGTACTGGACGGGGGCTTCGCAGCATGGCAGGCCGCCGGGCTGCCGGTACAGGAGGGCCCCGCAGAGCCGGTGGCAACCGGTGACGCGGTGGTGGGGCCGCCGCAGCTACCGGTTGTCGATGCCGCAGATATCGCCGGGGTTTCCCGCAACATCTGGGATGTGCGCACACCGGAACGATTCCGCGGCGAGACCGAGCCGATCGACCCGGTTGCCGGCCATGTGCCCGGCGCGCACAATCTGTCGGCCCGGGGCGCGCATCGTCCCGACGGCCGCTTCAAACCGGCGGACGAACTGCAGCGCGTCTTCGCCGATGTGCGCCCTGGCGATGTCGTCTACTGCGGCTCCGGCGTCACCGCATCGCAAGTGCTGCTGGCCATGCACATCGCGGGTATCGACGGCGTGCGGTTGTATCCGGGGTCCTGGAGCGACTGGATCAGCGATCCGAGTCGGCCCGTCGCCCGCGGTTGATACCGATGTCTGGCGCCGGAACGCCACATGTTGCCCAGAAACCTCACACAAACGGCGCTCACCGCTCGGGCATCCGGCATAGGGCCACCCCCGAGCTGTCATGGCCGGTTGTGTGATGCCGAGGTGTTACCGGGCCGCCGCGATGGGCGGTTGAGTCACCGAAGACTCAGGTGAGCCAGCCTCTCAGCCCTTCCTCGACGGCGTCCAGCCAGACACCCATTGCGGTGCGCGCCTGGGGCATTGCGGGATAGCGGGCCCTCAGGTGCAGACCGTCGTCGTTGACGATGAACCACACCATGACGCCGGTGTCATGCACCGCAGCCGAGATGTACTGCACCTGGGAGCCGGCAGGCAGCTGCACCAGCCGTCGGGTATCCAGCCAGGACAGCGCGAACATGCCCGGGGCGATGGGTAGACCCCCAAAGGGGGCGAGGATCGGGGCCAGGGGATAGGAGCCCAGCTCGATGGCCTCCTTGACCGCTCGTGAGCATTCCTGAGGGTCGGTGGAATTGGATTCGATGACCGAGTCGGTGATGAACCAGCCCACCGAGTCCCGCCAGCGTGGCTCGTAGCGGCTGTGCACGGGGAAAACCGCGCGCAACGGCTGCCCGGAGAGGCCGAGACTCACCGCGGTCAGCGTCGATACCGCCAACGCGATCATCCGCACCCCAAGTGCCCCGGCCCGCTCTGCAAACAGGTCGCGCTGCGCGGAATCGAAGATGTCGCGCACTTCGTAGTCGCTCTCCACACAGGGGTTGCCGGGGCCGATGTCCATCCCGAAGCGGGGCATCACCCCGCCACCGGCATCCAAGATCTCGGCCCACCGCTGATGCACATGCTCGGGGGCGGGAGGCCGTGCGGCCATCACCGCGGAGTGGTCGGCGAAGCTTGCCACTTCCGTCAGGCCCTCGCCGGCTTCCCGGCCCTGTGCGAGATTCTCCAGGGCGGTCACGAGATCGCGCAGCAGCACCAGCATCGACCACATGTCCACATGCGAATGGTCCGAGCCGATGACCACCACCGGTCGTTGGTCCGTCTGGTCCGCGCGCGGGATGACCAGCGCGAGCCGATGCGAGGGCTGCTCGAAAGGAGCGCAGGTGCTGTCGAACAGGACGCGCACGCCACGGCGCAGCTCGTCCTCGCCGCCCTCGGCGTGTTCGGCCCACTCCCCGAAACCGACCTGCATCCGGTGCAATTCCAGTTCACCCCGGGGGCTCCAGCTGAATGCCGTACGCAGGCTGCCGTGACGATTCACGACCGCCTGCCAGGCCAGTGCAATCCTGGCGGGATCCACCGTCATCGGCAGTCGTGCCGATATCGCCATCCACGATGCGGGCCGCTGTCCGGCGCCCGCGTGACGGAGCTGGTCGAAGGAAATGGTCAGTGACTGACCAGGCTCACCCACGGTGTGTACCGGAAGGCTGAGCAGTCGGCCGGGGGGCAACGACATGAGAGACACGCTCGTGAGCCTGATACTGGCCTTAGTGTAGGTGGTCACGGACCAGATCATCCTCGGTCAGGAGGAACCCCATGCCCACCCTCGAGATTCTGGACGCAGTTCTCGACTACGACGTCTCCGGAAACAATGGGCCCTTGGTTGTGCAATTGCACGGGTTGACGTCGAGTCGTGCCCGCGATGCCTCGCTCGGACTGGACATGGGGAGGGCCCTGCGTGATCACCGGGTCCTCCGCTACGACGCCCGCGGTCACGGAATGTCATCCGGCACACCCGATCCCGCTCGTTACACCTGGCCCGCGTTGGCCGGCGATCTGCTCGCCCTGCTCGACGAAGTGGCACCCGGGGAGCAGGTGCACGGCGTGGGAGGCTCCATGGGCACCGGCACCTTGCTGCATGCCGCGCTGCGGGATCCGAATCGTTTCGCCAGTCTCACCCTGGTGACTCCGTCCACCGCCTGGGAGACCCGCAAGGCGAAGGCTGGAAGCTACCGTGACAACGCCGATCTCGTGGAGCGGAAGGGGATCGATGCCTTCGTGGACATCGGCCGATCGATGTCCGAGCCGCCCGCGCTGGCAGGGGCCCCGCACAGCCGCCCGAATGTGTCCGAGAAGCTGCTGCCGAGTGTGCTGAGGGGTGCGGCCCTGTCGAATCTGCCGCCGATCCAGGAGATCACGAAGCTTGAGGTGCCCACCCTCATCCTGGCGTGGGCTGATGATCCTGATCATCCGCTGAAGACATCGGAACTGCTGCACAAGT
The DNA here is from genome assembly GCF_047719395.1 of Propionibacterium sp. Taxonomy (NCBI): domain Bacteria; kingdom Bacillati; phylum Actinomycetota; class Actinomycetes; order Propionibacteriales; family Propionibacteriaceae; genus Propionibacterium; species Propionibacterium sp. Next base: position 3,028 of record NZ_JBDNTB010000048.1, on the reverse strand, counting down.
CGATCAAGGGCAGCCGTCTGGTCGTGGCGCGAACCCCCTACGGAATCATGGCCTGGCCTGCTCTGTTCGCCGACGAGGTGAGCGCTGTCGACGCAGCACTCGAGGAGTCTGCACAGGGGGCCCAGGAAATCGACGCCGCCTGAGGCCTGGAGCTGCCAAGGACTCAGCTCTCGATGAACTTCTTCATGCGCGCCTTGCGGCGGTTCTCCCGCACGATCCAGTCCACGTCAGGGTCGCCGCCCATCGCGAGGAATTCGCCAAGGGCGCTGGGGTCTGCCGCCAGAGCGACGCTCCAGCAATAGCCGAGCGCCTTGCGCAGGGTACGGGCGTCGGGGCTCTTCCGCTGTTCGGGCGGCATCGCCACCAATGCCTCGGTGGCCTCCCGGCAGCAGTGCAGGGCCAGCCGTGCCATCGGCGGCTGATGCAGCAGCCGGGGCTCGCAGATGGTGGCCACGCCCGCCCGGATCACCAGAGGGTTGGGGTGGTGCAGCCACACCATGAGCATCTCGGGCAACACGGACGGCTCGACATCGCCGATCCGCTGGCCAGCCATGGCCACCGCCTCACGCACCCGCCAGGAGGGTCCGGCTGCGAAGTGGGTCAGGTCGGCCTGCGCCTGAGCTCTGGCAGTGCCGGATTCGGCCTCCAGGAAGCTCTTGGCGAGCCGCATCACCCCGCAGCAGCGCAGATACTCCGATTCCTCGCCGCGCAGGCGTCGCGCCACCTCAGGATCCAGCAAGCCACCGGCCAGCGTCATCAGTTCGAGATTCGATCGTGGGCCGGGCAGTCCCGAGTTGCTCTCCAGGAACTCAGCGACGGCGTCATATCCGGGCTGCGCCAGAATCTCCTCAGCACCTGCGGGAATGTTCATGGGCACAGCCTGCCATCATCTGTCACGCAGGAGCCAAGCCAAACCGACCGCGTGATGACTGCTGCTCGTATGAACGGTGCTCGTATGAACAGAGCGGCGTGGAGATGCGCCCGGAGGCAGCGTGAAGAGCTGTGCAGCTGCGGAGGGCACCCCCCACAGCCTGTAGCAGTTCATCAGCAGCGAGGTGGTTCAGTGGCGGCGCACAGGCGACTTCGCCAGGCTGACCCAGGTGATCTGGGATGCCGGACGACGCCTGATCTCGTAGAGGGCAGAGGCATCGCCGAGCGAGTTGTCGACAGCAGGTGTCTCGTGATCGCTGTTGAGCAGGTCTTCTGCTCGCTCGAATGTCGGGTCTTCGTCGAAATGCCGGCTCGCGGTGATCGCAACGAATGCCGCGGCAGCAGCACCGATCAGGACGATGTGGCTTGCAGCGCCACCGGCCCGCTGCCACAGCAGGCCCACGGTGACTACCGCGAGCGCAGCGACTGCGCTGCGCCAGACGATGGCCAGCCGGTGATCGGTGGTTCCTCGCCGTGATGCGGAGACCTGTCGAAGGCGGCGTTCCAGCCGACCGTCACCGCTCGCCTTCTCGATCATCGAGTGTCCTTCCCCAAGGCAGTCCGCTGGCACGCACATGCGTGAGACCCTCAGCGCGTCCGGGGAAGGAGGGCGCATACAAGGTTTCCGTGCCTTACGATAACAGGCCTGCTGCGATCAGCCGTATCGCTCACCGCCCTTGATCAGCACGTGGCCTGGCCAGCTGGACGACAAGAAGATGACTCATGGCCTGCACATGAGCAGGCACCTGTACCACCGACAAAAGCGTTGCCAGCGCACACGATGACACTCAATCCAGGGCACCAGGAAAGAAGTGTGACAGTCAGCGAGCCCGGTGGTGGACCTCACGCTGAAAGAATCACCTGGCGCCATGAGTCGGGGCTCAGGCGGGACGGCTCTCGGATCCGCCGGCCAGCCGGCGAACCTGGTCGGCGTCCAGCGCATGGTTCTGCTTGGCCGCTTCGGCCCGCAGCCGTGCGGTTTCCTCAATGACATCGTCGGATGCACCGGGGAGCAGCGCCATCACCGCGCTGCGGCCGCTGTTGCGCCCCAGGCGCAGTGAGCGCTTGGCGCCCACCAGCTCGGGCGGGTAAGGCTCGTAGGTGGCGGGATCGGCCGCCAGACCGGCCACGTGCAGACCGGACTCTGCGGTGAAGATGCCCGAACCGATCACCGGAGCTTGCGGCTCGATGGGCCGTTGGACCCATTCGGAGAGCATTTCCGCGGTCTCGCGGGCAGCCAGCAGGTCGTAGTGGCAGCCTGCCCGCACACTGAGCCAGGCGGCGACCTCTTCGAGTTTGGAAATGCCGGCTCGTTCACCGAGGCCGAGCACGCTCACATCGGCCCAGTCGGCGCCGGCTTCCATGGCGCAGATCGCGCTGGCCGTGGCCATCCCGAAATCATTGTGGACGTGGACGCCCACTTCTCCGTCGAAGCGCGACTTCACCGAAGTGACGATCTCGGCGAGCTGCACGGGGGAGCAGATGCCCACCGTGTCGGGGATCCGCAACCTGTCAGCCCCGGCCTGGGCCGCCGCCTCTGCGATCTCATCCAAGAAACCGGGGTCGGCGCGGGTGGCATCCTCCAGACCGATCGACACATAGCTGACGCCGGCCTCGCGGGACACTGTCACCAGGCGGCCGATCTCGGCCAGTGCCCAGTCGCGGTCCTTGTGCAGCCGGCTGGCCAGGTGACGATCGGAGATGGGCAGCGCGAAGGAGACCACCTCGGGCCCCAGCGCCGCGGCGGTGCGGATGTCCTCCGCACGCGCCCGGCACCAGATCGCCCGACGGGCCTGGGGGGCGTTCTCCGCTGCTGCTGCCATCAACCCTGTGAGGGGTTCAGAACCGTAGGCGAGTTCGGTCACGGCGTGGCCCAACTCGATCTCCTCCACCCCGATGCTGCCGAGTCCGGCGATCACGGCAGCCTTCTGGTCGGGGGAGAGATAAGGCACCACGGCCTGCGAACCTTCGCGCAGGGTGCTGTCGATCAGACGAGCATTCATCGTTTCCGCCTTCCGTGGATGGTTCTCCGATTGCCGGCCCACCTGGGTTCAGCCGCAGCCTGTTCCGCTTCCGGAGCAGGTGGTCGTGCAGTCGC